>CALLAG010000017.1 GCA_938002705.1 uncultured Saprospiraceae bacterium
CATTATGTCTGATTATGTCGATTATGTCACGACACTTTTAATCATAGATGGTATTATTTCATATTGTTAAAAAACAAATATTATAAACTGAACGGCGAGATGCAATGACTCGTATAATTAATATTATCGATGGTAAAGTACTTGACAATTAATTTTAGAGTACTTCTATTTACTGCCTCTTGAGTTGAAAGTAGAATAGAATGGACATAGACAAGGCGAGAAGAGGGATTATAGCCTTCGCTAAATGACTGATGAACAACGCAGTATATGTTCATTATATTCGCTTAAGAAAATTTCAATTTTCTGTTCAGCCAAGAATATAGTAGATAGAGGTACCCTTTAATATGTGACAATATATGGCACGATTATTAAGTGATTATATTAGCTCTGTACTGATATTTAATACACAATATTAACAGCTTTCAGCTTAGTATAATTATAGACGCCTCCCTTCCCTAGTTCTGTACCGATACCTGATTGCTTAAATCCTCCTAGAGGCAAATTAGGATCTGATCTTACTGGTGAGTTGACATAGATGATTCCAGCTTCGAGCCTTTCTATCATTTTCATAGACTTAGAGACATTAGCTGTCCATACTGTTGCTGCAAGACCCATGATATTATCATTGGCCTTAGCGATAGCATCATCCATATCATCAAATGGAACAGCTACTAATACTGGCCCAAAAATCTCCTCTTGTATAATACTGAGCTTATTATCTTCTGAGCTGAATATCGTCGGCTGCAGATAATAACCTTTGTCCATAGGGTTCTTTCCTCCTGTAACCATCTTGGACTCTTGTTCTCCCTTATCGATATAATTTTTGACCTTAGTCCAGTGGGATTGTGATACTAATGGCCCCATGTCGGCAGATTCATCAAATCCGTGAGATATTTTCATACCCTCAGCAACGTGAGCTATATCTGCTACGACTTTATCAAAAATCTTTTTCTGAATGTACACACGTGAGCCGGCGACACATACTTGGCCTTGATTACGGAATATCCCTGCTGCTACACCCTTAGCCACAGCATTAAGATCTATAGCATCATCGAATACGATGGCAGGCGACTTACCTCCTAGTTCTAAGGATACACCATTGACATTTTCCATGGCGGCTTTTCCTATCAGCTTACCTGTCTGTATAGAACCCGTAAAGGTTACTTTACTCACTTCTGGATGTGATGACAGTGCTGCTCCGGTACGAGTCCCATCTCCTGTGACGACATTCAGCACACCGGGCGGTAATCCCGCTTCTGTAGCTAATTCTGCCAGCATCAGTGCAGAGAGTGGCGTCTCTTCTGATGGTTTTAATACGACCGTGCAACCCGCAGCTAATGCTGGAGCTACTTTCCATGCTGCTATAGATAATGGAAAATTCCAAGGTATAATAGCCGCTACTACGCCTACAGGTTCTCTTTTTGTAAATGCAAAATTTTGCTGACCTCCTCTCTGTTTCTGAGATATATCTAATGTCTCACCTTCTATCTTAGTAGCCCATCCTGCATAATATCTAAATGTATGTGCAGCACCTCCTGCGTCTGATGAGCGAGCGTCTTTTATTAATTTGCCGTTCTCTAAGGTGACCATCTGAGCTAGTGACTCAGCATGTGTTTCTATAAGGTCTGCTAATTTGAATATGATCTTAGCCCTATCACTTGGCAGCATTTTTCTCCAGTCAGCATCTGGGTGGAATGCTCTTTTTGATGACTTGACAGCTCTATCTACATCTTCTGTAGAAGCTACAGCTACATATCCTATCGTCGTCTCATCAGCAGGATTGATGACAGGAATGTTATCTTCTATCGAAGATTCGCTGTTATGGCCATCTATGTATAGATGATGCTTTTTTTTTGCTAAAAATTTCTGAACCTTTTCGGTAAGTTCTATCATGTTATTGTCTTAGATGTGCAATATAGTATAATAGGTGAATAATGAAAATTCAAGTGCCAAACCAATAGTGATGTAAGAAAAGACCATAGTTAGATTTCTATTACACATTCACAATATAGCTTATAGAAATCTGCATATGACCGAGGGCTGAGTTATCCCAATTTGTAGATACTATAGTCCAATGTGTGTCATTAGCCCCTACTCTGTCATGGAAGTGTAATTTCTACTCGATTCTGAGACAATTTAATTTCTATGTAGAATATGCTATAGTTAAGTATAGTAAGTTTGTCATCAAGAAATTAACAATAAAAAAAAACGACAATGATTAGAATATCTACCCTCACTATTTTCTTACTCATGTTACTTGGACTTCCACTTATGTCACAAGTAGATCAGGTCTCTATAGGCGCCTCTTATACTCAACAAGCGTACTATAAAATATCTACTGGAGAAGTCACGCAAGTACCTAACGATGCTTGGGACATCTCTTTCTCAAGTGCTGGTATTCAGGATGGTGGTGTATTCATCAATGAATCTGCATCATTAACAGAAACACCTCTTAAGGTCTTTCTATCTACAGAGACAGATTGGGCGACAGCCATTACAGATCTTTCACCATTTGTAGATTCTATGGTGCTCTATAATCCTGAAGTCAGCTGGACACAAGGTGCATTTAACAGTATAAGAAATCCCAATATGCCGTTTGATTACGGATGGGGAAACTACAATCCTATGAGTAATAGTGTACAAGGAGATAAAATATTTGTTATCCAAAAACGTGATGAATCTTATATAAAGTTTCAGATACAGCAGTTAATAGGAGAGGATTACACATTTAGATATGCTGATCTTGATGGATCAAACGAGGTCTCCTACACTATATCTAAGAACTTAAGTGAGGGTGTATCACTTGTCTACTTTTCATTTGAGACAGGCGATATGGTAGATATGCCTACCGACTATGATCTTATCTTCCACAGATACACGACACCCTTAGCGGATGATGATGGCGTCTTTATACCCTACAATGTTACAGGTGTACTACTTGCCCCTAACACGGAAGCTGCCATAGCTGACGGTGTAGATCCCGCTACAGTTATGGAAAGTGACTACACTGATCAATATACTGACTCTCTCAAAGTTATCGGTCATGATTGGAAGATTTTTGATTTTGTGAGCGACTGGATGATTGACGAGAATAGAGCACAATTTGTCCGTACCAGTGAAGGTGACGTATACAAAATTGTATTTTTTGACTATGAAGGAGCTATGACTGGAACAACTACTTTAGAGAAAACATTAGTCGGAACATCGAGCACTATAGACCAAAGTATAGAAGAACTAGGACTATCTATCTATCCTAATCCCAGTACAGACTTCATTACTATAGAAGGACAACAAGATGACATCAGAGTTTTCATATATGACTCTAGTAGCTCACTTATCCAAACTGAAAATATTACACAATCATCGCAGAAAATCAATCTACAAGATTATCAGTCAGGAATGTACTATATCCTCATACAGGGCAAAGATTATATTACTTCTCAACCATTAATCATTACTAAATAATAAGCCTTAATCAATGTATCTAAACATAATTGTCCGATTTGTTATTAGAGAGTTAACTGAATCATACATTATGTTTAGATACACAATTATAGAACCTAAAGTCAATGCTTAGAGTAGCTATTCTGGTACTTACATGTGTCAATCTATATTGTCAAGACCTACAACAATTAGATACAACTATGTTGTCTGTTAACTTTGATGAATTAGTGGTAACAGCACAATATGAGCCTACACATTACAAAGAAGCTATACATAAGGTTGATATTATATCCAGAAAAGAAATAGAGGCTAGAGGCGTAACGACATTAGATCAGGCTCTCGTTATCAATCCTGCTATCAGAATATCCTACGATCCCGTCTTAGGCTCTACTATAAGAATGCGAGGAGTCAGTTCCAGTAACGTCGCTATTCTTATGGACGGTGTCCCAGTCATAGGCCGATCTAACGGTGGCATAGATCTATCCCAGATCAATATGCAAAACATAGAACGTATAGAAATAATACAAGGTGCTCTATCTAACATCTATGGAAGTAATGCAGCAGGTGGTGTCATTAATATCATAACAAAAAAGAGTCAATTAGAAAAATGGAAAGTCGACCTAGGATCACAAATAGAGTCTGTAGGTCAACAAAATTATAACACCAGCATTGGTCGTAATTTTGGAAAGTTTCTTGTCAGTGTAGATGCGAGATATCTCAACTACGATCAATATGCAGTAGATTCTCTTAGACTAATAGAAAGAATAGAATTAGAAGACAATGATTTTGTCTTACTATCTAAGTATCCATTTAATCCAAAAGAACAGATCGGTGCAGGTGGTCTACTGAGATATAATCCTACAGAAGGCAGCTCAGTCATCGCTAAATATAATTACAACACAGAAAATGTAACCGACTACGGAAGTATCAAAAGAATCCAATTTAACCCATATGCACAGGATGGTTTCTTCAGCACTACACGTTCCGATTTTTCTATTAATTACAAAAAGAATTGGGATCAAACTTTTTTAGATATTACTTCAGCATATAACATTTATGATCGTATCGTCGATGAAAAAAGATTCTACATCGAAACCTCTTCATTTGATAGCTTACTACAGACCAGCGACACGACACGATTCAAAACTTTCTTTAATAGAGCTATCTTATCACAAGAGTTAAGTCATGGTATCAAGTGTATTGCGGGTCTTAACTACTCTGTAGAGCAAGGAAGTGGCGATAGAATTATCAATCGTATGAACCCTGACAGTACAATTGCCAGTTTTACAGAGATTGCCCCATTCTTAGAATTTAAGTATTCTGGTATTGAGAATTTGGACTTTTCAGCAACTGCTAGATATACACATCATAGTGCCTATGATGGTCAGCTGACTCCAGCTATTCATCTTAAGTACGACATCAGTGATATATGGACTACTAGGTTAAGTTATGCGCAAGGATATAGAAGCCCTGCCCTTAAGGAGCTTTATCTAGAGTTCATTGATATTAATCATAATATAGTCGGAAACACAGATCTACAACCTGAGATATCCCAAGATATACAGATGACCGTAGACTATAATCCTACAGAAAATATAAGTGCCGCTATTAACTTGTATTATACCAATATCGACGATAGAATAGCACTCATAGAATATGAGACATTAAAGTTTGAATATGATAACATCAATGCATATCAAGTACATGGCCTACAACCATCATTAAGTTATAAAGTAAATAATATACAATTCCAATCTTCTGCCTCCATAGGATACTGGAGCACCAGTATAGATGCAGAATCCGGTCCTTCTTATGGTCGGGTTTTCGATATGAATAATAGTATGCAGATAAGCTTAGATAAATCCAAAGTCAATCTCACAATCAATCATAGACACACTGGCAGTCAACCTAATTACAGTCTTAGCAACGGCACAGTTAAAGTAAGAACGATCACAGGTTTTGATCTTATAGACTTCTCTATGAATAGATCCTTCTTCAATGGATCACTAAATGCAACATTAGGAATTAGAAATGTCTTTGGAGTTACTTCTACTTCTGTTACTGGTGCCGCCGACACCAGCGCTAGTGCTAATCATTCTGCAATGGGTAGAAATATAGTCGGCAGAGGCAGAAATATTTTCGTAGCTGCTCAGTTCGCTTTTTAGGAAAGATTATCAAAATCAGAAATCTTCATTTTTTTATAAGTCACTCTTACACATACAGTCTATCACCTAGTCCTAACATGATTGCAGTAAGTTATCCGGAAAAATATTCAATAATACAGTCATATTATTATTGGTATTTAAACAGTTAATTAAACATCCCCTCCCATAATCAACTTAGCCGTAAGTCATACGAATCAGTTATACAATTTGACTTATAGAATGGCGGATAAGATCGCTCATATAATTTATTTCAAATTAAGACAGAAAACCTACCTACTGGCAGGCAGGCGTAGGCATAGCCTTAGCTATGGCGAGGCTTTCTAACGCAGATATGGAATAAATTATAATGCGAATTACCGCAATTTTATAGGTTAATTTGTATTAATCATAAGGCTCTCAACTCAGCCGTAAGTGGTGTATTTGAGCTAGTTATGGCTGATTATAGAGTAGCTATAATAATGTAATTAACTGATATTCATAGGAATAAGAGTAAGTAAGCCTTATCTAATAAGACAGTTCTAAAAGAAAAATCTTGTACTCATTATTGTTTGACTTTAAGATGCATTTCTGTATCAACAAACCCTCTTAGATACAGCGTCTGTAATATCCGTATCCTCACCTTGCCATTCTACATCTACGTGGATTAAGCCAGGCTGCTTACCCACTTCGAGACTACCCATAGACTTCTGATATCCTAATGCCTCGGCACCATTTAATGTAGCCCACTTAAGCATATCTGACAATGAGACATAAGACTGAAGTTTCTTTATCGTTTTTATTTCTTCCCATATCGATAATTGCCAGTTGGACATTATGCTATCTGTCCCTATGGTCATCTTAGCATCATTATCTATGAAGGTTCTGTAGTATGGCAGTCTATTCTCTATATATAGGTTAGCATTAGGGCAAGTAGCCCAGTAGGTATTCTCTGACCATGTATGAGCTGCTTGAATATCTTCAGCTGATGTAAGTGTATTATGCACAAATATATTTTTTCTTTTGGCATGCATCTGCTCTAAGGCATAATGAATAGATGTCTTTCCAGATGGAGAAAAGTTATCCAGATTAACATTGAAGCCCTTATAGAATTCCGGAAATCTACCGCTGCCATCTGAGAATAATAATTGCTCATCAAGAGTCTCTTGATTATGAATGCTAATTGTCGCATTATCAGGATTGGTCCTATTAATAAAATCAAACAAGCCCTCAGAGACACTGTATGGTGCATGGGGTACAAAGCTTCTTTTGTTACCGCCTTCATGAGCTTGATCTTTGAAGACATTTCTATATTGTTCTATAGTACCATCAGTCGCCGCCGCTTGCATAAAATCAAACATCTCCACAAATGTGTAGTATGAGATGGGACTTATTTTCTTCTGAGCTGCTGTATCTACTTTATTAGATATATCACCTACGGCTTGAATGCCGCTTTGCCACATATTACGGTCTTCCTCAGCAATCTTATCTTGTATAATTTCTGCATCAAAATCTCTTAGCTTAACAACATTTGTGATAAACGGTATGAGAGTAGTCCCCGTAGGACACATCCCTTTCATATGTGACAACTCTAAGTGACAATGTGTATTAATCATTCCAGGCATAAGGATGCCTCTGTAAGATTGTAGATCTATAGTCGGAAAATCTTCTCTCTTACCTATCGCATCTATTCTACCCTCATCGTCTATAGCGACAACACCATCCTTGATAGGGTCAGAAGAGATAGGCATAATATAATCTGCTGAATAATATTTCATAATTCTTATAAATCTTTAGCTACAATACCACTTACTAATCTAGGCTCAAACCATGTACTCTTAGGAGGTAATGTCTGCCCCTTATCTGCAATATCAGTTAGTTCTTTTGCCTTTACAGGCATAATACAGAATGCTACACCTAATTGACTTCTATTAACCTGTTTAGTGATTTTTCGCATGGACTCTAATCCACTGTAGTATTTAATACGCTGATCCATTCTCACGTCTTTGATACCTAATATTTTTCCGAATACGTATTTATTTATTAGAGTACTATCTAGTATCGGACCACCATCTTTTTGGGCTTGGAGATATTCATTTTTCCATGATAACTTATACCATACCTTCTCTATGTATATGGTTATCGTATGCTTCTGAGTTGGTTTAGTCGCTTTGGTTAATTTTTCGATATCAAAATACTTGGACAGCTGTGCCATGAATTCTGTCCCCTTGATAATCTCACTTATATCTACCACCCTATTAAAATCCAAAATCTGTAATTCCGAAAACGGAAAATAAGCGGTCAATAATTGAGAATACTTCTGAGCCTCATCCCCTAGTTCTACACTTTTGCTAAGTAGTGCTATCGTAGTTGTCCGATGGTGACCATCACCGATATATGATTTAGGCACCTTGGAGAATAGCTTCGTTAGTTTGGTGATAACTGCTTTTTCTGTGATAGGCCACACTACATGTCTCTCTACGTTATCTTCGAAAGTGATATCTACTTTTGCCTTATTGTTCTTGATGTGATTTTTGATGATATTATTGATCTTTCCTACAGATTGATACGCTAGTAATACAGGCTTCACTAATGCTCTACGTTGTAAGAGGAGATGCATCATCTGTTGTTCTTTAGATGCAAGTGTCTTCTCATGTTTCAGTAATATGCCATCTGAGAGATCTTGTACATTAGTACAGCATATAATACCTGTATGCTTACCATGTGCACTATGTACTTGATAGACGTATATCCCTGGCTTGTCGCTATCATCATAGAATCCACTTTTACGATATTCTCTGAACTGATTTTTAATATTCGAAAAGAAAGACTTAGGCGATGTGATAAGTTCTACCTTAGGGAAAGCGGCTCTAAAAGGAAATATATTCATCTGATTATAATATAATTATGTACTAATCACTATTCGATATACAATAATACCAATTTTGGTACTTAATGTCCCATCTGATTTTGGTATAGTGTACGATGCTTGTATTAAAACATAATAATCCAAGTACAGGGTACTTTTTAAAAAAGCCATCAGTATTACAACCGAAACCTCAGACCCTTATAACAATTAAGTCTCTTTACATATATTTCAATAGTTGATTTTTCTTAGTAAAACTGTTTTATAGGCATTTATATATATGTTTAATTAGTCATATATTGCAGCAAATTAATTAAGATATGAAGATTACTTTTCCTGATGGCAATGTAAGAGAATATGATAGTGGAGCATCACCACTAGAAATAGCGAAGTCAATAAGTGAAGGATTGGCCAGAAATGTACTTAGTGCAACGGTCAATGGAGAAAAATGGGATGCAACAAGACCTATCCATAATGATGCTAATATAAAACTACACACATGGAAAGATGATGATGGTAAGTACGCCTTCTGGCACTCATCAGCACATATACTTGCAGAAGCTCTAGAAGCCGTTATTCCTGGTGTGAAATTAGGTATAGGACCACCTATAGAGAATGGATTCTACTACGATATAGATACTGGAGATACGCCCTTAACACCTGAGGACTTTGAGAAGATAGAGAAGAAGATGCTGGAGCTTGCCCAGCAAAAGAATGAGTTCGTCAGATCTGATGTAAGTAAGGCAGATGCCATAAAGTACTTCACTGAGAAAAACGATGAATACAAACTCGAGCTTATCGATGGATTAGAAGATGGTCAGATCACATTCTATAAGCAAGGTGCATTCACTGACTTATGTAGAGGGCCGCATATTCCACATACGGGATTTATCAAAGCCGCAAAAGTAATGAGCCTCGCGGGTGCATACTGGAGAGGAGACGAGTCACGTAAGCAGATGACAAGAGTGTATGCGATTACATTCCCGAAACAAAAAGAACTTAAAGAATATCTCGTCCTGCTAGAAGAAGCTAAGAAAAGGGATCATAGAAAGCTTGGGCAAGAGATGGAGTTATTTATGTTTTCAGAAAAAGTAGGTTCTGGTCTACCTATCTGGCTACCTAAAGGCACACAGATCAGAGAACGACTACAGAATTACCTCAGAGCAGAACAAGAGAAGAGAGGTTATCAGATGGTCGTCACACCACACATCGCAAGTAAGGATCTATATATCACATCTGGTCACTATGAGAAGTACGGTGAAGATAGTTTTCAGCCTATAAAGACACCCAGAGAAGGCGAAGAGTTCTTGCTCAAGCCGATGAACTGTCCCCATCACTGTGAGGTATTCGCTAATCGTCCGAGATCATATAAGGAGCTACCACTTAAGTTGGGAGAGTTCGGTACGGTATACAGGTATGAGCAAAGCGGTGAGCTACATGGACTAAGTAGAGTAAGAGGATTCACTCAAGATGATGCACATATCTTCTGTACGAATGAGCAAGTCAAAGGCGAATTCTTAGAAGTACTCGCTCTCACAACTCAGGTACTAGACAGAATGGGATTTGAATATACAGCTCAGATCTCATTACGTGATCCTGAGACTCCAGAAAAATATATCGGCTCAGATGAAAACTGGGACGCTGCAGAGAAAGCCATCATAGAAGCCACTGCAGAGACAGATATAGAAACAGTAACGGAATTAGGTGAAGCTGCTTTCTACGGACCTAAGTTAGACTTTATGATCCGCGATGCATTGGGTAGAAAATGGCAACTCGGTACGATACAAGTAGATTATAATCTGCCAGAAAGATTCAAGTTAGAATATATCGGTAGAGATAGTAAGCCACATAGACCTGTGATGATCCACAGAGCACCGTTTGGTTCTATGGAGAGATTCATGTCTATCCTTATAGAGCATACGGCTGGTAAGTTTCCACTATGGCTGACACCAGAGCAATATGTCCTTATACCGGTAGATAATAAGTTCTTGCCATATTGCCATGAAGTGGCAGCACAGTTATCTCAGCATGACATAAGAGGATTCGTAGATGAGAGAAATGAGAAGATAGGTAAGAAAATAAGAGATAACGAAATCAAGAAAATACCACTCCTACTTATCGTCGGTGAGAAAGAAATAGAATCAAAATCTGTAGCTGTAAGAAAGCAAGGCGAAGGCGATGTGGGCGTACAGTCTATAGCAGAATTCGTTGACTACTTTAACAATATCGTTGATGCATAGGATTTTATACTTAGCTATACTTCTCATAAGCATGTCTTGTGGCACGACTTCTAAAGTACAGAAGTCGACAGCAACAGAAACTGTATACAACAAAGAACTGGCCGTCATACAATGGGATCAACAAACTATAGATCTCGGCAAAGTCAAACTCGGAGAGACGAGGGATTTAGAATATACATTTACCAATGTAGGTAAGATGCCACTCGAGATAGAGCTGGTCACATCTTGTAAGTGTACGCAACTGGACTGGCCTCATAAGCCTATAGCTCCTGGAGAGAGAGGCGTGATTACAGTCACTTATGATAGTACTGGTCAGAGGCTCGGGCAACTCAAGAAAACATTAGATGTCATCGCTAATACTGAACCGATTGTTGTAGAAGCGTTTTTTACTGTAGAGGTTGTAGAGTAAGAACATACAGCTTTCTCTTTTTCATCTTGAACGCAGTGAAAGATCTATTTATCAAATGAAGCATAAGTATCTTAATAGATATCTCCCTTTGGTCGATATGAAAAAAGGAAAACCGCTTTCACTGCAAAGTGAAAGCGGTTTTTTATGTCTTCCCTTGTTGGTGACGACTTGTAGTCGTACACTCACATAGGTCTCGGTCTCCTGACCGACGTAAATAAAGGATAACTCGTTATCGCTTTTCTCACTTCGGCTACAAGCCGAAACTTAAGTTTCATGTACGACCAGAGGTCGTAACGAACATGTGGTTACTAAATATGGAATAAAAAACAAATAATTTAGTTTGGTCGTAATTCAAAATTTAGTCCGAGCACTCTAGCAATCTGAATGAAATTGGAGATTCTTACATCTTCTCCGTTTTCCACTCTTGAGATATACGGTCTTTTCTTTCCTACTTTTTGGGCTAGCTCCTCTTGAGTTAACTTCAGTTCTTTTCTCCTGTTTTTAAGTACTTCACTTAGATAATATGCATATGCCTCCTCAGTAAATTTTGCTCGGCTATTAGAACCAATTTTACCGTACTTCTTATCTAATATTTCGTTAGCCGTTTTTAGTTTTTTCATAAGATTGTATTCTGATATTTTGATAGAAGCTTTTGAGCTTGTTTAATAGCTTTTATATAATCTTTATTACTTTTTTTGACAAAAGCATTTAACAAAATCACCTTGTTACTCTCATTAAAGTTTTGATTATCAATAGAAAAAATTATAATCCGAATTTGGTTTTCAGTCTTGATTCTTAATTCATAAAAATCCGAATTAATAATTTTATCTACAAAGCTTTTTGCTACTACTTCTTGTTCTGAAATTACAGCCAGTAAATAATCAAATTTCTTTTGAACCCTGACAGAGCATTTTTCTATATACTCTTCACATTCATTAGAAACCAAGACTTCTCTCATGAATTAAATGTAACTAATAAATTACATTAAAGCAACTTTGTTGGTGACGACTTGTAGTCGTACACTCACATAGGTGTCGGTCTCCTGACCGACTTAAATAAAGGATAACTCATTATCGCTTTTCTCACTTCGGCTACAAGCCGAAACTTAGGTTTCGTGTACGA
>CALLAG010000018.1 GCA_938002705.1 uncultured Saprospiraceae bacterium
AGGTTAGGAAATCATTTAAAGCATCACATGAAGAATGCTGATAATTGTAAGTTTTTAGTGATGTGTCAAGTATTACTTTAAGATTTTTAACCATCCATTCTTGTATAACTATGAATGAGTCATAGTTATAGCTCATAGCGATGTAGTCTTCCTTAGAAGCGTCAGAAACAGCCTTTCCTGTTCCGAAGGGTACTCTACCTGATTTTCTTGATGATGGGAAGACCACAGTATCATTGATCTCAGTCAAGCTGAGATTCTTAGTGTACTTATGTAGAAAGTAGAAATCCTCCCCGGCTTGTCGTTTATTCATGCCTCCTTCCTTAGCATAAGCGTGAGATCTTACAGCCATGGCACTTCCTACAGTCTGATAGGCATATGGCAATTTTATCAGCTTCTGCATATTAATGAAGTATCGTAGATGGAGCTCGTAGTCTATTATGGGATGAGAATCATCAGGTAAAATATGCTCGTACCTGATGGAAGCGGCTTCAGAATCAGGGTACTGATTGAAGTGTTTATTTATGCTGTTAATGTAATTATCATAGGCTTTGGTGTCTGCATCTATATTGACGATAATGCCGTCTTTAGATTGCCTATGAAAGTATCTGAAAGCCAAGTCCATCAGGCTCTTTCTGGCATGGCCTACACCTGATTTCTTAGATGTGTAATGATGGTAATAGAGATGAAACTGACATCTATCATTATTCAATTCTGTTAGCATTGGTCTAAGACTATTATATAGTGTTATAGAATCTGATATGAGCTCAGGCTTGTCTTTCTCATGGGTATTAATGAGTATATAGACGGCGTAATTAAACGATGGGGAACTTTGATTAGACAGAGACTGCGCTACCTCCATCATGGAATCAATAGATTCATCATAGGCAGGCATGACAACAATGATCTCAGCATCCATGCTATCATTAGGCACTTCCAACGAATTGTCACATCTTTGTGATAGATACTTTTCTATATACTTCATACGAGATCACAAATCTACACATTGAGCCAGAACCCACAATTAATTTGTCTACCTATCTCCTATTTTGGGCCTATATCATACTATAGTACTATCATCCATAATAGATGTCAGATAGAACATCACGAGAACTATCAGAAAAGAAGCATCAGAAATAGAACACCGATATTAAGTGCTAATGGACCTATCAACTTATCCATACCACTTAAGAAGGGCAAGACAAATCTACCTATATCAGAAGTAGAGATTGCCTATGATGAGAACTGGTCTAATAATCACATTCGATCTATAGTCTCAGCATATGGTACAGCTCCATATTATGACTTTTATATTGATCAGATTAAAGCTTTGATTAATTCTAAATCAGAATCCTTGTTGGAACTTAACACTTCTATCCATAGATATATCTCTAAGTTGTTAGACTTAGATTCTGTCGCTGCTACAAGTCATTACGATACATCAGAGCACATTATGAGACCCATATTCTTAGGTAAGAATAAGACGATATCAATAGAGTCGCCTACATATCTACAAGTATTCACTGATAGGTATGAATTTACTCCAGATATGAGTATTCTTGATCTTATATTTAACGTAGGACCCGAATCTAAAAGCATTCTTCAAGCAACTACGCTTAGCTTTCATTAAATTGCAGTCTGTCAAATCAAAACTATAATGAGTCAAACATTGATTGAGCAAAATGTTAAAATCTACAAGGAACAATTAGAGGCTTCTGTCAACTCACTCTATGATATCACAGAACTGATATCGCATGACGAGCTGAAAGCTACTGTCTCCGATATTAAAGATCGTCTCGACGATCCATACATGTTCGTCATCGTAGGAGAAGTGAAGGCGGGTAAGAGTAGTTTTATAAATGCATTATTAGATGCAGACAAGGAGATATGTAAAGTCGCTGCATCACCTATGACAGATACGATACAGCAGATCGTATATGGCGAGAAAGAGTCTATTGTAGATATCAATCCATTTCTCAAGCGTATCTCACAACCTATAGATATACTCAAAGAAGTCGCTATCGTAGACACACCAGGGACGAATACGATAATAGATCACCATCAGGAAATTACTGAGAAATTTATTCCGGCTTCAGACCTTATCGTATTTGTGTTTGAGTCCAAGAATCCTTATAGACAATCGTCGTGGGAATTCTTCGATTATATCAAAGAAGAATGGCGCAAGAAGATCATCTTTATACTACAGCAGAAGGACTTAATGGTGCCTGCTGATCTTGTCACGAATATTAATGGTGTCAAAGATCAAGCAATCAAAAAAGGGATTCCATCACCTAACGTATTCGCAGTATCTGCTAAGCAAGAAATGGAAGGTCAGAAAGACGAAAGTGGTTTTATTCCTGTGAGGAAGTATATCTATGATAATATCACAGGAGGAAAAGCACCTTATCTAAAGTTAATTAATAACGCAGACACGGCCCTCAATATTAATGACAAAATATTCAAAGGTGTCATCATCAGAAAAGAACAATACGAAGCGGATGCACGATTCCGTCAGGACATAAGAGACAGCCTCGATCATCAAGAGACGAAGACTAAGCGACAAGTAAATGTTCTTGTCGAGAATCTATTAGCCAGTTATGATCGTATCACTAACAAGAAGAAAGCAGAGCTCAATTCTGGTGTAGGATTCATGAGTATGATCAAGCGATCATTCACATCTACATTCGGTGGTGGACAATCTGCTAAAGACTGGCTCGAAAACATCACCAAAGATCTCGAGAACGATCTCAATAGAGAATTCAAAGATAAGCTGCAAGATGGTGTAGTCGATATCGCAGACAGCATCCAAGATATGGGTAAGCTCATAGATGCTAAGATCAAAAACAGTGAGACAATACTCAAAGAGAATCACGAGATATTTGCCGATATAGCTGAGAAGAGGGCTAATGTACTCAAGGACCTACAACATGCCTTCGCAGGCTTTCTTAAGCGATCTGAGAACTTCTATGACAGTAATCTGCTGGATAGCGGTAGCAGCGTAGGCGGCAACTTAGCTGCTGGTGGCGGTATCGCTGCCGTAGGCATCATCTTAGCGACTTTGACTAATACGATGATGTTTGACATTACGGGAGGTATACTTACGACTATAGGCTTTTTATTCGCTGGTGTCACATTGACACTTAATAAGTCTAAGCTTATCAGACAATACGAAAAAGAAGTCGGTGTAGGTAGAGA
>CALLAG010000019.1 GCA_938002705.1 uncultured Saprospiraceae bacterium
TGAATGGTATTTCTTAACTCAATTCTCTTTTTTCTTGATAAAAAAGAGACAAAAAATCAAGTCAAATCAAAGGCTCAACTCTATGCCGCTCCCGCCACCCACCATGATTTGACATGGCTCTGCTTCACTAACATTCTCGATTAAAAAGACTCAGCCTTAATACTATAAGGTTCTAATCCACAATTAGGCTTAGTACCTAATAGCCGATAGGCATAAAATAATAAAATCTAATCTTAGTTGATTCTCGACTATTATTTTACTCGCCCTTCTAAGTCTTGGGTATTCTGCATATTATCAAAAACTGTTAGGATGTAAATACTCTTTTTATCAAAAGTATAATACATTGCTGTTTGGCGAGTAATAACACATTTACGAAGTCCTGCTTTAATTTCAGATTTAGGAAATATTTCAGGCGTTTCTCTTATACAATTTGACTTATAGAATTGCGGATAAGATTGCTCATATAATTTATTTCAGATTAAGACAGAAAACCTACCTTCTGGCAGGCAGGCGTAGACATAGCCTTAGCTATGGCGAGGCTTTCTAACGCAGATATGGAATAAATTATAATGCGAATTACCGCAATTTTATAGGTTAATTTGTATTACTACTTTTAATTTATTTTCAAGCTTAGATATAAATTTAAGTTTTACATTATTTGACCAGTTAGTCTCTAAATATTTGAAAAGTTGGTTGAGACTATTTTTTGCAGAATTTGATAAGACGATTTGTCTTTGCATTATTTATGCTTTGCTATAAAAGTACCGAACTCAACTGTTTCTCCATTTTTTACCTCATCTATAGCATGATTAATTTCAGATTGCTGTTCCGTACTTAACTCTTCCCAAATATCCTGCGTTTCTTCAGATTGAAAAATTGAGTTTATTTTCTCAATAATAGATGGGTTGTTTGTGTGTAACAATAATTCAATTAATTTTAATTTCTCTGTTCGTATATCCATCTTTTAATTTATTCATTAAATATAACAGTTTTTTGATTGCGAAAACATGGTTCACGCAATAAGCCAATACCTATAGATATTAGCATAACAGATATATCATTAGATATCAAACCACCTCAATACCACAGGGAGCAATATAAGGTCAGCAATCACTGCACTGACAAGAGTTACAGATATCAATAGCCCGATCACAACACTCGGAAGATTAGCAGAAAAAAGCAAAATCATAAATCCAAAAAACAGAATGATAGTTGTAAATATGATCGCCTTACCTGTCTCCTGAAAAGTAACTTGAAGTGCTTTCTCCCTATCGTTATATTGAGTCTTAGCTAGTTTGTACTTAGACATAAAGTGGATCGTGTCGTCTACAGCGATACCGAATATTATAGCAAATACAATAGACACCCCAGCCTCTAATGCAATACCCAGATAACCTATCAATCCTGCAGCGAATAACAATGGTAGAACATTAGGTAATAAAGCTATAAACAGAACCTTCCAATCTCTGAAAAGTAGCCCCATCAATAATGATACAATCAATAATGCTAATCCTAATCCATATAACAGACTCTCTCTGACAAATTCTGAATTCTTATCCAAGATAAGGCCGGTCCCCGTCTGCTTAAATTGTATTACAGAACTATCAACATTCTCACCTATCCACTTATCTATACGACCAGACAATAGCTTAACGTTATCAGCGCCTATGTCCTTGACTCGACTGCTTATTCTTATTTTCTGCTGGTCTTTACTTACCAGCATATTGGCACTATTAGCAGACAGGAGAGTGAGTATACCTTTTGCCTTATTGTATACTGACGTATCTGGCATAGTGTAGAAGTCGTAGTCATTATTATTCAGTGCCTGATTAAGACTTCTCGCTATAGTCGCCGGAGATATCGTTGTATTAATTTCTTCTTGAGACTTAACAAAATTCTCAGTTCTTGATATTGCATCCATCACTGCATAGTCCGTATAGCCATTACCCTCTTGTATATACCCCGCAAGCTCTAAAGGCCTAAATCCTGCAAACTGCTGCTCAAAAAACTTAAAATCTTCAGTAATTTTTTCGCCTCGGGGTAGGTTAGATGTAAGATCATAATTAGTGTGTACTTGTGTCATGCCGTATAGACATGCACATATAAATATGACAGAACCGATAGCTATCTTACCACCATTGTGAAGTGTAAACTCATAACTACGAGAAAGCCACTTACTCCAGAAGTTATTTTGCTTATTGACAGCGATAAGATCTTCTTTCTTGAAGTAAGTCATAAGAGGACACGTGAATCCTATCACGACGATATATGCAATCACAACACCTATGGCTGAGTTAATCCCAAAGTCCTTAATAGGGATGATCCTCGATGTCAATAATGTAGCAAATCCAGCAGCCGTAGTTAGAGAAGTCAGCAAAGTTGCCATTCCGATTTGCTTAATGGTAATCTTAATAGACTCCTTCTTATCATTACCTTTCTTCAGTTCATCAAAGTACTTAGTCATGATATGCACCACATCACTTGTCCCTACGATGAGCATAAGAATAGGATACAGTGCTGCCATCAGTGTCAATTCTCTACCTAATACTGACAGCGTACCCATGAATATCAATAAACCCACTCCTATACTTCCCAATGCTATAAGAATACTTCTCCATTTTCGGAACATCAATATCATCACAATAGATATCAGGATACCACTTACAATGGTAGAGAGTATGATCTCCCTAAACTGGAATGCTGATAGCTCAGATTGGAAATATGCCCTACCGAGCATGTGATAATCTTCGATCTCATGCTTCACTAATAAAGCATTGACTTCATCTATGATCTGATTACATTCTTCTATCTGTGTATCTTCTATTGTCTTTAGAACTACTACTGTTGCATCACCCTTTTTATTAAGAAGGTTATATACGATCCGTTCGTCCGAGAGGAGTCTTATGCTGTCTTGTTTTAATAATAACGGATTATCAATGTGTACAGCATCTAATGCACCTGGACCAAACGGAGTGACTGTAGGATACTTAAATGTCGTCAGGGACTGCACATTCTTAACATGAGATACAGACTTACAATCTTCTGTAAATGCTTCTAATGTCTGTAGAAAACTGGTATCAAAAATAGATGGCTGATGCTCGACAGCTATGAGCAGAAAGTTATCATCACTCTCAAATTCTGCTATAAACTCTTGGAAATAATCCAAGTCCTCATCTCCCACAGGAAAGAACTGCTCAAAATTAAAGGCAAACTTCAGGAAAGGAAGGCTACAAGCACTGAGAATGCTCAGTATTACAAACAAAATTATCAGACCCTTCCTATTCTTATAAAACGATTCGAACCACATGCTTTTAGAACACTTGATATGGGATATTGATTAGAAAAAGAGTGTTTATTTTTTTGTTCAAAAATAGCAGCTATCATTCTATTGTATCATGCTACTATCTTGAATGGCGCTTGTTCCACTTTTTACGTTGTTTTTTGGACATCTCGTAGCATATAATGTTATCCTCATGCACTGACTCTACCTCAGTATTGCAATGCTCGAATGAAAGAACACCATCTACAGAGTGAAAATCAATGGGTACATAAGCATAACCAAAATATTCTTCCGTTTCCATGCCGTCTTTTATCTTAGGATAGTAATCATAATAATATACCGAAAAACTAAGGTGACTTCCATATCGGTAATTATCACCCCCTATAATACCTATGGGATCTCCCGCGTATACAAAATCTCCATTAGCTACAAAAATGCCGCCATTCTGAAACATTTGATAATTGGCTGAAGTCCCATCTTTATGCTGTACACTAAGGCTATTTCTATTTTTAGAATAATGCAGATCTTTCTCTATACCAGTTTCCATATTATCATTTACATCATAGACCACACCCTGACGAGCAGCATAGATAGTATCTCCAGAATTAGTTTTTATACTTAGGCTGTACCAGTTTTTTGGAGGATCATAGCCTCCATATTTTTCTCCTATATATGATTGCTTATCTATATGGGATCGCTTACCATGTTTGACAGGGATAAGATATGGGTAGTCATAATCAGGCTTTTTGTCCGTCCTTCCAGGGAAGCTTGTCGTTTTATATCGAAAATCTGGAGCACTATCAGACATACCCTTTATAGCAGAGACTGTTGTGAGTGTCTTACGACCTGGAGCAACAGTTTTTACAAATCCCTTATTCCCATCTCGGCATCTACCTCTTAGATAATCAAATGTAAGCCTTACTACTCGATGCTCAACGTACTTACTTTCAGCTAAGATTTTGTACTCTTTAGCATTACTATCCCACTCTGACTTGGTATTAATCTGTGCTAAAAGACAATGAGTACATAATAAGAGTATAATGGCAAATAGATATCTCATATAAAAAATCCTTTAATTATAATTTGAACTCAAATTATCTAATATATACTGTATTTCAAATTATGCTTACATTGTTATACTATTTATAACATATCTTATCTATGAAATACATACTCGTCTTCTTCTGTCTTATTAGTTACAATATATCTGGACAATCAGACAATACGACTGACATCGAAAAATACGCCACAGAAATAGAACCCACGATAATCCAACTGCGTAGAGCTTTCCATCAGACACCGGAGTTATCTAATCGAGAATTTGATACCGCTAAGAAAATAGCCGATATCATGACTCAGATGGGATTCCAGGTAGATACCGGTATTGCTATAACTGGAGTTGTCGCTGTCTTAGACTCTGGCCGTCCAGGCCCTACTGTGGGTCTTAGAGCAGACATCGATGGACTACCCGTTACTGAGAGAACACCAGTCGCTTTTGCCTCCAAAGTGAAGTCAGAATTTCTGGGCGAAGAAGTAGGTGTCATGCATGCCTGCGGTCACGATACACATATTGCGATGCTTATAGGCGCAGCACATGTGCTATCCAAAATGAAAAGCGAACTCAATGGTAAAGTTGTCTTCGTATTCCAACCAGCTGAAGAAGGCGCTCCTCCAGGAGAAGAAGGCGGTGCAGCACTCATGGTCAAAGAAGGCCTCATCGAAAAATACGGTATCGATGTTATGTTCGGTCAGCACATCAACGCAGGTACTGATATAGGTACTATAAAATATAGAGTCGGCGGTATCATGGCGGCAGTCAATCGTATGGTTATAAAAGTAAAAGGTAAGCAAACGCATGGCTCACGTCCATGGTCAGGCGTAGACCCCATTACAGTATCAGCACAGATCATCATGGGGCTACAGACAATCGTCAGTAGACAGACGGATCTGACTCAGAATGCAGCCGTCATAAGCATAGGCAAAATCAAAGGTGGACTCAGAAGTAATATCATCCCAGAAGAAGTAGAGATGATAGGAACCATCAGGACTTTAGACGTAGATATGCAAAAGAAAATCCATGAGCTAATAAGAAGGACCGTCACAAATATAGCCGAAGCCAGTGGCGCTACTGCAGAAGTGACCATAGAGGAAGGCTACCCTGTTACATTTAACAATCCAGAACTCACACGTAAGATGATAGGTAGCCTGTATAATGCTGCAGGAGAAGATAATGTAAGAGTTACAGTCGCCAGTACTGGTGCTGAAGATTTTTC
>CALLAG010000020.1 GCA_938002705.1 uncultured Saprospiraceae bacterium
AATATGCGGTAGACTTTAATGTCTATAATAAGTCCCAACTCTTATGCGGCATACAGATTAAACCTAAGTCTTACGGCTACAATATGCCTTATATCCTAAAAGCTAAAGCTGCTAATAAAACCAAGAATAAAAAGTATCTGGTAGAGTATGGTGTAAGCGTCATTGATGTACTATCGAGTCAGTCCGGGACTATCTATAACGGAGATTGCCTTACTGAAATTCATAAGCTGCTTTAGCTTTATTATAGTGCTATCTCTCATTTGTGCATTGGTGGTAAACCTGCATTTTCAACACGATCCTCGTAGAGACCTTCCGAAACTGCAGGAGTTTTTTAGTTTTGACTGGCACCTCTATTCCAACTCTATTATTCCCATAAAGCTTCACTTCTCCAATTCTCTTTAAAGCCTAAAGCATTCGGATCTATATTATCATATTGATCCATTAATGCTTTTAATTTTACTGAAAAATCATTTTTTGGTATAATAGTATTGAGAAGGTATTTCATTAAGCAAATATGAATATAAAGTCTCTGGAACTCATGTTGTTTTGGAACATCTACTATCCATTGGTTTGGTGGTTTTGGTAAAAGCTTTACTGTTCCTGGCAAGTTTTTATTCCACAATCTACTATGGTGAGCACATAGGTTTCTAATTTGAGAAATTAATTGTAACCAACTGGGCAAGAAAGTATGATTAACTGCACCAAAGTCATTAGCAATTTGATCTTTTGCCGGAATCGTATTTTTTAAGTTTCCATATAATTTAGAAAGACCTCCTAAACTGCTTAATTCTAATGTTTTCCATGAAGGTGGAAATCTTAAATCATATTTATATTGTTTCTTATGCTCCTTTATAAAAGTATCCTTTGATCTATCTACCTCTTCTCTTATTTTTTCAAGAGATTTTATCAAGGCTGGAGTATCTTTAAAAAGATTAGTGTCCTGGAACCACCAAGGACTGTAATCATGAGAAAGTTGATAAATTAGTTTGGTACGTAGGCTTATTTCTATCTTTTCTATTACATCAAATAGAAGCAGTCTGAGATCAGCATCAAAATTATAGATCCTGATTACATTCTCGAAAGTACTATTAGCTTTGAATTTGTGATTGGACTTGTCTTCCTGCATGGACCACCAATATCCAGATAGTCTATAATAGCTTATGTGACTCAGATATTTTTTGGCTACCTCCTCATTTTTAATTTCTAAGCCTCTTTCTTTTAGCTTCTCTATTTGCTGATCTATCGATAATGGAGTCTTATCATATAACATCGATTTGAATTTGAGAGGTATATAAAATAGAAGACTCGCCCTGGTACGCTGTTCTTAAGGGTAGCGTGGCGAGTACTGTTAGCACAAATATACATTGATTAAATAATTTTTTCAACACAGTAATACATAAATCATGCATCGTTGGAAAGAATACAAACTTTAAATATTTATGTGGATTTGAAAAAATCACCGTCCTTACTCTGCCTTTTTGTCCATATCCTATCGCTTATTAGAACATAATGGCAGGTTTAGAGCTTATATTACTTATGGTACGAGTATTGACACGTATATAATTACAAATACAATAGATGTTTAAAAACTTAGTAATTCCGGCTTTTGGTGATAGTGATTCTGGATCAGATATCATTCCTATTATCAGTATAGATGATAATAACGAGAATGGGAAAGAAGGTAAAGTCGCTATTCCCAATAATCTGCCAGTATTAGCACTTAAGAATACAGTGCTCTTCCCAGATGTTGTTATACCGATAACTGTCGGCAGGTCTAAGTCTGTACTTGCAGTCAATGAATCTTCTAATAGTCATAAGTACATTGCTGTATTCTCTCAGAAGGATATAGAAAATGAATCTCCCTCTGAGGATGATCTCTATAGGATAGGTACAATAGCTCGTATCATTAAGGTCTTAAAGATGCCTGACGGTACGACAACAGCTGTACTACAAGGCAAGTACAGAGCTAAGCTTATTAAGCTTAATAAAGTAGACCCATTCTTAGAAGCAGAAGTGATACAAGCTCCTGTAGTAACATCAGAATCGCTCGAACTGAAAGCCACACTCAGCAGCATCAAGGATATGGCTAAGAAGATCATAGACTTATCACCACAGATTCCACCAGAGGCTGCGGTCATGCTAGAGAACATCAAGACGGACAACTTCTTACTCAACTTCATATCATCTAATATGAATGTCAGTAAAGATGAGAAACAGAAGTTACTCGAGATCCCTGATGTAACGACTAAGGCACAGAAAGTATTAGAGAAAGTCAACGAAGAACTACAACTCGTAGAAGTCAAAGGACAGATAGAATCTAAGGTAAGAGGAGATATAGAACGCCAGCAGCGAGACTACTTCCTCAACCAACAACTAAAGACCATCCAAGATGAACTGGGTCAGAATCCTCAGAAGGAATTACTTAATGATCTGGAAGTCAAAGCGAAAGATAAAAAGTGGCCAGAATATGCGATGAAGCATTTCGAAAAGCAAATGGCACGAACTAAAAGAATGAACCCTCAAGTCGCAGAATATTCTGTGATGATGAACTATCTGGAAGTACTACTCGATCTGCCATGGGACACATACACTGAGGATAATTTTGACCTTGAGTCAGTTAAGAAAGTACTGGACAAAGACCATTATGGTCTTAAGGATGTCAAGGAAAGAATCATAGAACACCTCGCTGTTCTTAAGCTCAAAGGTGATATGAAAGCACCTATACTCTTACTCGTAGGCCCTCCAGGTGTCGGTAAGACAAGTCTCGGTAAGTCTATCGCCAAAGCTATCAATAGAAAATTCGTCAGAATGTCACTGGGTGGATTACGTGATGAGAGTGAGATCAGAGGACATAGGAAAACCTACATAGGCGCTATGCCCGGTCGTATCATACAGTCGGTTAAGAAAGGACAATCTTCTAATCCCGTATTCATACTAGATGAGATAGACAAGGTCGGTTCTGACTTCCGAGGTGACCCATCTTCTGCTTTGCTTGAGGTATTAGATCCTGAGCAGAATTCTACCTTCTATGACAATTACTTAGAGCTGGATTATGACTTATCCAAGGTCATGTTCATTGCTACAGCTAACTCACTTAACAAGATCCAATCGGCTCTACTTGACAGAATGGAAGTCATAGAAATAAGTGGCTACTCACAAGAAGAAAAAATCGAAATAGCTAAAAAGCATCTCGTACCCAAACAAATAAAGGCTCATGGGCTGAAGCTCAAAGATGCCAAATTATCAAAGCCTGTCTTATCCAAAATCATAAGCGAGTACACAAGAGAATCTGGCGTGAGATCATTAGATAGACAGATCGCTGGTGTCATGAGAAATATCGCCAAAAAGAAAGCAATGGAAGAAGTCTACGATACGACAATATCAGAGACTGACATCACAGATATATTAGGCCCCTATAAGTACCCACCTAATGAATTCGCTCAGATATCTAATTCTGGTGTAGCATTAGGCTTAGCATGGACACGCGTAGGAGGTGATATACTCTACATAGAAGCGATCCTCAGTCAGGGCAAAGGCAAGCTCACCCTTACGGGAAATCTTGGAGATGTAATGAAAGAGTCTGCGACGACAGCACTCAGTTATATCAAGGCGAATGCTGAACATTTCGGTATAGACGAGAAGTTATTCGCTGAGAAAGACATCCACATACATGTCCCACAAGGCGCTATACCTAAGGATGGACCTAGTGCAGGCATTACGATGTTGACAGCGATAGTAAGTGCCTTTACAGGAAAGACAATCAAGAACGGCATCGCTATGTCAGGAGAGATTACCCTTAGAGGAAAAGTACTTCCGGTAGGTGGTATAAAGGAAAAAGTGCTTGCCGCAAAAAGATCAGGACTTAAGACGATAATCTTATCAGAACAGAATAAGAAAGACGTCTCACAGATAGACAAAGACTTTATCAAAGGTGTAAAATTTATATTCGTAGAGAATATGAATGAGGTGCCCAAGCTTACTGAGGTGGTCTAATGTAAGTTTACTGGATAAGGTAATAATAGGATTTTTCAGTGCTTTATGTCATTTAGGCATTCGATTGAACAAATCGGGTTAAATTCTGGTTAAAAATTTGAATGCCATAATGACCACAGCTATATTGTAGTTCTGAATATGCCTATGATAAGACTCAGTTTCCTTTTTGCCATCACATGCCTCATCACTTCTGACTTCTCAGCTCAGAAGACCGCAGATGATGACCTTATACAATTCTCAGGAGTAGTCGTCACTCAAGATGAATATGGAGAGATGGTACCACTACCCTACACCTCTATAGCTATCAAGGGTACTTCCAAAGGAACCTATGCTGAGATAGATGGATTCTTCTCTATCGTAGCTCAGCAGTCAGATACCATCATATTCAGTAGAATAGGTTACCAGACTATAGAGATCGATATCCCAGACACGCTTGATTCTAAGTTCTACTCGTGGTATCAGATCATGAGTAAGGATGACGTACTGCTACCAGAAGCAGTTATATATCCATGGCCCAGCAAGGACCACTATCGTATAGAATTTCTCGCATTGGATGTCAGTAATGAGCTGAGAGAACGTGCTAAGGACAATATCGCCAAAGAAGTATTAGAGAAAATGCAACATGCTGTGCTACCAGATGGACAGGAGGCATACTCACTTACCCAAGAGAGGCAGTTCGAAGAATTTAAATATTCAGGACAATATAAGCCCCAGAATATATTCAATGTCGCCTCATGGGCACAGTTCATAAAGGCATGGAAGAGAGGTGACTTCAAGAAAAAAAGAAAGAGAATAGAGTAAATTATTAGTACCTTAATGATCTGATAAACAACACTATGTCTAAATGTCTTACGTGCAAATCCAAACTTACAGGCAGGGCTGATAAGAAATTCTGCGACGCAGAATGTAGGACAGCTTACCATAATAAGCAGAATGGATTTCAAAATAATTTTATAAAAAACGTCAATAATGCTCTCAAGAAAAATAGACGTATCTTAATGGAGCTTAATCCCAAAGGAAAATCAAAAACAACAAAAGAAGAGCTACTGGATCGAGGCTTCAAGTTCTCATATTTTACTAACGAGTACATCACACGTAGTGGTAATGTCTATCACTTTGTATATGAGCAAGGTTACTTAGAATTAGAGGATGATAAGTATGCCTTAGTCGTGAGGAATAAATATGTAAAATAAGGGCTATAGCCGATATAACATAAGATTATTAAACAATAGCAGATCTTCTTAATTATCATAATAACAATCAATATAAGATCTTAAACATGAACAAACTATTAATAAAATTAGGCGTAATAGTCATTATCAGCCTTGCATATGCCTCATGCAAAAACAGTAACGAGAATACTACTCCGGA
>CALLAG010000021.1 GCA_938002705.1 uncultured Saprospiraceae bacterium
ATTACTTAGTCTCAAGAAAATCTTAGGTACTAAAATAAGGTTAACCGTGCTTTTTTGATAAGTACAATATACTACGAAGCATACAATTATGCACGACAATATTTAGTTCGTCACTATAATATAGGGGGCTATATAGGCTAATACTTCTTCTACAATAATACTCACTATACGTAAATCATTATTGTAATCAAAAAATGGGACGAACTAAAATCGCATCTAAAGTGGTGATCTACAATAAAGTTAAGCTGCCTTACTTAATCTTCTCTCTATCTTGGCTAAGAACGACTGTATATGCTCATACCACTGAGCGAAACCTTCTCTAAGCCATATGCTCTGTATGTAGACTCTGATTAGCTTAGCGCCGAATTTCTCTAATGATGAAGTTATAGAATTATCAGTTACTATAGGAATAGAACCTAGCGCAAAGTCATCATACACCTCAGCGGCATAATTATTCATTACGGATAGGACAGATAGTAATTCTGGTTCATGAAGTGAGCTATCTGTGATATAGTAGCATCTATTTTCTAAGAAGCTAAAGTTTAGCCCCAGGGGTGATCTATTAGCGATTACGCAAGCTATGACATTGTCTGATTCTGTATCTATGATCTTGCATATACGTCGGTATCTGCTCAGGCCATAATTTTTATATTTCTCGTTAAGTGTATCGAGGAGGATGTCCTTCTGATCTAATTCTTCTGCACGTACGAACACTTCACTTTGTTCTTCTTTGACAAAATCTATAAGATCTTGATCTACTGTGGTGACCTCTTCTATTCTATATTTAGAATCTTGATATGGTAGTATATTTTCCACATTTAGATGTAGGTAATCGTATTGCTTTAAGTATGCAGCATCAGTACCGATTTTCTTATACATAGAGGCGAAAATCCTGTAAGCATACCTATTATTAGGTCGGAACCAGTTTTGGCTTGATCTGACTTCATTCTCAGTGCATAGATGTTCTGCTTTGTATTGTGCATCCAGCATAACCTTGAGTGACAGGAAGGGATTACCGTTAGAGACCAGATGTTGTGCTAATAAGCCATAATTGCTTTGCTTAATCACGCTTACTGACGCAAAGTCTTGTCTGTCTGCTTCATCTATAGTAAGAATCCATAAAAGTTCTTCTGGACAACTATTCAATATCTTCCAATTGTCCTTGATTTGCTCAATGAACGGAAGGAGAATAGCCAGTTTTTCTGGATAGAGAAATCCGATCTCAGAATACTTCTTAAATAAGGCCTCAACAGAGAACTCATTGAATGATGCTCTAAGATTTACTGATGGATCTTGAGCAGAAACATGATTACCCATTTGTAAAAGGGGTTAAGAATGACAGGGTGCCGACACAAACTTAGTAAATTACTTTACAATTGTATCTATTCTTTTAGAGAAACCTTGCATATTTTTTTTTGATATATGAACTCCTAATCCAGTAGTAGTAATCCTATCAGACCTACCACCAGTAGTAAATGTCATAGGATGAGCCCCTATATCTGCTTCCATAAAGTAAGGGGCATAAGAACCTTCGAGATGACGTAGCGGATGTGCTTGTGCATAAGATCTTCCTGTAGCACTTAGGATAGCTGACTCACCTACGTTACAGCCTAGTATGCAGGGTATGTCATGAGATTGTGCATACTTGAATATTGCAGAAGCTCTGAGTGGTCCTCCTGACTTTGATATTTTCTGATTGAATATGAGTTTGGCACTTGATATATGGTCAGCATAATATCTCGTCTGCTCCATATTATATGCTGACTCATCTAATATGACAGGGATATTAATCTCCTCAGCAAGCTGTGTAAGGTTCTTGGTCTCACCGGCAAGTAGGGGCTCCTCTACGGCGGAGACCTTATAGGGATAGAATTTTTCTAATTTCTTAATCGCCTGATCGTAGCTCCAAGCTCTATTAGCATCTATTCTGATATCTACATTCTCACCTAATAATTCTCGAGCCGTTCTCACATTGTTGACATCTTCTGAGTGGCCTACCTTAATCTTTATATGCGGAAGTTTTATTTTCTTAACCAGTTGTATCAGATCCATGAAGCGACTACTGTCCTCAGTACTTATGACACCAGTATAGGGAGACAATTCGTGTTCTATATTGCTATTGCTCAATAGATCATATATTGGGGTGTTATTGCTGAGACTATAGATATCTAAGAGTGCTATTTCTATAGCGCAAGATAGACTCGGCACTCCATAGCTGTCGCTTAAGGTATCGCTGATGATCTTGATACCGTCCAAGGTATCTATCATATCGCTATTGATCTGAGCACTTATTTTTCTAAATGCTTCCTGCACTTTAGTTTTAGGCTCATCTATGACATACTCACGTGGAGCACCTTCTCCATAATGAAAAGTACCATCTGTTGTTTCTATTACCACAACGATGGAGTACGATCTACCTCTTGACTTTAAGGTATGTGTAATATTAAATAGGAAAGGTATCCTTAGCTCATATAGACTTATACTTCTGATTTCCATCGACTACTGTTATCTTGTTATTATAAGGTTCTAATCTGGATATAATGGCATACGTTCTACTCTATGCCATACAATGTATGGCGCCGTTATACTCATTTCGAATACAACGTTTTTAGTATCGTAATCTATCTCTATGATCTTGCCACCAAGTTTTCCTACACCGTTAGATACGCCGCTACCTGGTGCAAATAGG
Source organism: uncultured Saprospiraceae bacterium (assembly GCA_938002705.1). Classification (GTDB taxonomy): domain Bacteria; phylum Bacteroidota; class Bacteroidia; order Chitinophagales; family Saprospiraceae; genus RFSX01. Next base: position 2,690 of record CALLAG010000021.1, read on the forward strand.
ATATTGTTTTGTTGAGGTAGGTAATCTACATCTGAGACTATATTAGAGTAAGCTTCCAGACCTCTTTCTTTGCCATATGCCCATACTTGCTGCACTGTCATGTTGTCCTGATCTATGATGTATTCTACGGCTCTACTGTATTTCTGCTGACCATCATAGTTGCGTCTATCACCGTTGTCAAAGCAGAATAGCCTATTGCCTTCAAGTACAAATGGGGCATGTTGGAACCAGCTCCATTCGAAGTCTTCGTGGTTCTCTAATCCGTTGAGTATTCTTTGATCTGTTATCGGACTACCGTAATTATCTAAAGGTGTGAGTAGAAATTGATTAAGATCTTCGCCTCTTCTATTTCTACCCCAACGAAAGTGATTGTTCATTATCCATTGGACTTCATTATCGTAGTTGAGTTTGACGATACCTTGCTTTCTACATGATACTATGATGGTATTGTCAGAGGGATCTTCTATCACGGCATTGGCATGTATCCAGTCGATATACTCTGCATTCATATTGACGCTTTGTACAGCTCTGTTTTCGCCCATAGATTCTCTGAGATCCCATACATGGGCAATCAAGCCCGTGTTTCTATCTAATTCGACGATATGATCTTCTATTGTAAATGAGCCATTGAGATGTGTAGACCCGTTCTTAGATACGGTAACGAGTAGATTTCCATTTTCTTTTTCTTGTACATTATGATGAAATGTATAACCGGTAAGCTCCCACTTATTAATGATCTCTCCGAATATATCTACTTCATAAAGCTTATTAGTAGGCCAATGTCCAAAGTAAAAGTTACCATTCTCTAATCGCTCCAGTCCTACGTCATAGTTAAGGTATTTCAGGTCAGGATGACCTGTATAGTCGAGTATATATCTGAGCTCTCCGTTGTGGTCTAACATGAATGGAACGCTAGGGTTTTCCTTAGCTCTGTATGCTATGAATGTCATGCCGGGTTCCATGGCAGCAGTATCAAGGGTGGTTATATTAATCTCAGGAATGAAATCAGGTTGTAATGGTGTCTCTATAATTATGGTTTCGGATCTTGTAGTATCTGAGCTTATCCATTCTATAAGTATCTCATTAGTATGATTGTAGTATAATCCTAAGACTGGATATGTTGCATCCATATCATTGTGCTGATGTGATTTGGTTAAGTCCGTACCATCAGAATTTTTCTTAGCTATTGTTACCTTAACGGTACCGGGTTTACGAGAATTAACTTTGAGTGAGGCACTAAGTGGTGTCCACCCAAGAGGATTATAGTTAAGTTCGAATAAGTTGTACTCAAGATAAGGGAATGATAGTGTTCCCTGATCACCCATGTCGACTAATAACGAATTTGTATCTATAATTTCAAAGTTGGATATACAATCTCTATTAATAGTGAGGGTATTACTTTTATTAAATTCTATTATAAAATTATCACAACTATTATCAAAGCTTGTGACAAAGTCTTCAGCATCGATTACAGAGTCAAGAAAAGCAGATATCTCATCAAATCGACTACATTCCTCAATTGTTGTGGAAGTGTTATCACCACAAGAAACTATAAGGAGAGATAAGAGCAGTGTATACAGTTTATTCATAATATAAAATTAATCATATGTAAAGAAACGAAATAACTTCGTCCACTTATGTCGTATACTCGAATAATAGATCATTTGTAGACATTAGATAGATATAAGGATCTTATTATCACTATGGTTAATACTACTGGTAATATCCATATCGGTAAGAGTCCCATATCACCATGATTATTGATAGCTATATGTATAGTTCTATATGTCATATAGCTGAAGAAGATCACAATAAGAAGTTTTAATTGCGCCATCATATCAAGTGCAATTTCGTATTGTTTTGCTGCATTATTTTCGGATATCTTAACTGCGTAGTTGAAAGTGTGTGGGTATTTTGAAACTACAGTAAGTAATAGATATAGAAAAATTGATAGAATAGGCAATAGCCATATCGATCCTTTACTTCCATAAGAATCTGCTTCTCCTTTGTGATTGAAATGTACAGGGATTTCTTCAGGTAGATCTACATAACTCAGGTATGCATACGCAATCATTAATGCTATGGAGAGAATGCAAACAATGTCGATGAACTTCCATGAGGACTTGTATGGGATTGTAATTTTAGGTTGTTGCTTATTCATCAAAATGCGTATTGTTTCTTGGTAAAGATATGTAGGTTTTTGGTAGCGTCCCCGCCGCCAAATGAAAGTATTATGAATTGGGTAACTATGGTTTTATTTAATGTCTAATATAAAAATAATAGTTTGCTTGGTTGGACTTAATTAAGCAGTCGGCGAGGACGCCAACAGCAACATCTGCTCTGAGTGAGGGGTAATAACTTGGTTCTTGGTGGCGTCCCCGCCGCCAAATGATTCCATTTAATGTCTAATATGAATTTAATAGTTTGCTTGGTCTGATTTAATTATGCTGTCGGCGAGGAATCCAACAGCAACATCTGCTCTGAGTGAGAGTCAATAACTTGGTTTTTGGTGGCGTCCCCGCCGCCAAATGAAAATATTACGAATTGGGTAGCTATCATTTTATTTAATATCTGATATAAAAATAATAGTTTGCTTGGTCGAACTTAAATAAGCTGTCGGCGAGGACGCCAACAGCAACCTCAGCTCTGAGTGAGATGCAATATCTTGGTTTTTGGTGGCGTCCCCGCCGCCAAATGATTCTATTTAATGTCTAATATGAATCTAATAGTTTGCTTGGTTGGACTTAATTAAGTTGTCGGCGAGGACACCAACAGCAACATCTGCTCTGAGTGAGATGCAATGACTTGGTTTTTGGTGGCGTCCCCGCCGCCAAATGTTAGTTGATCTTTTTAGTTTTAGTAACGTCCTAGTCGCTATGCTGATTTTTTGTCAGAATATCGAGCTCAATTCAATATCACCAAAGCGTCAAGAAATTTGGCTTCCCAATAGAATTCAAATAGTATTTATAAGAACTGTGTTCGTACTTTTCGGGAGTTGGAGATATAAATGAGACTACCGGGTTATTATGAATATAGTTCATTTTTTGGATTAGAAATTTGTTAGAATTTATAGAAACACTTAAGCTGTCTCTTTTCCAAATTTGTAATTGTCGATCTCTTTTATTGACTATGAAGTGTAAAGGATTGGTGCTATCGAGTCCAAGAAGTTTTTTGGATGTAAAGCTTAGAAATGAATGTTTGATTTGATGGTTTTCAAAAGGAGGTAATACGTGATACAGCCAATGTACATGATTTGGCATAATGACATATGCGTATATGATGCACCTTTTCTGATCATGTAAAAATCGCCAAGTATTATAGATGATTTCTTTAGCTTCATTCTTACATAGCAATTTTTGCCAATTTAGAATTGTTGAAGTAGTAAAGAATAAGTTGTCATAATAATGAAAAGACATCAATAGATATTTGATATTAAAATTACTATAAATTGACTGTATTGAAATATTCCTTGGTTAGCGTTTGTTGAAGCTGTCGGCGGAGACGCCAACAGTAACCTCAATTATTAGTTCTCTTTCGTTGGTTCTCGGTGGCGTCCCCGCCGCCAAATGTTAGTATTACTAAATGGGTAGCCATAATTTTATTTAATGTCTAATATAAAAATAATATTTGCTTGGTTGGACTTAATTAAGCTGTCGGCGAGGACGCCAACAGCAACATCTGCTCTGAGTGAGAGGTAATAACTTGGTTCTTGGTGGCGTCCCCGGCGTCAGTCCAGGTTCTTAGTAGTAACTGTGCCATATAGCTTAAGCGAACAAATGCAGCCATCAGCTTATTATATATCTTTATACCAAAATAGAATAGTATTATGGCAGAAAAATCAATGTGGAAAGGATCTGAGAGATATTTATGTGATAGGGATTTGGCGCAAGCATTCCATATGTCTCGGGTATTAGGGATGCCGCTACTTATAGAAGGTGAGCCAGGGACGGGTAAGACAGAGTTGCCGATACAGTATTCTAAGGATATGGGGCTGGATATGTATGTCTATCCAGTCGGCTCTAAGAGTAATGTAGAGCAGTTTGTAGCACGATTTGATCATGTGAAATATCTGCGTGATTCTCAGATAGAAATCTTGAATGCACAGCGTGATGAGAAAGGACTTGCGACCAAGCTATCTACAGGAGATCGTGATCCGGAGAACTTATCAGATTATGTAGTGAGAGGTCCAGCGGTGCAGGCGTTCCAATCTCCTAATTCTGTATTATTGATAGATGAGATAGATAAGGCACCAAGGGAATTTCCCAATGACTTGCTCTATGCACTGAGTCACAGAAAATTTATCCTACCAGAATCTGGCGAAGTCATAGAAGTAAGTGAAGAGAATATGCCAGCTATTATTATCACATCTAATCGGGAGCAAGAATTACCGACCGCATTTAAGGGTAGGTGTATATATCATTACATCCACTTTCCAGAGGTCCATACGATGAGAGAGATCGTCGCTAAGCACTATCCAGTATTAGATAATAAAGTTGTTGATGTCGCCTTAGATGTCTTCTATCATCTCAGAAATATAGGTCTGGAACGAGCACCTACGACCAGAGAATTACTCAATTGGCTCAAGTATATGAAGTCATCATCCAGTACAGAAGCGATAGCTAAGATCGAAAAGCTCGAAGGGATAGGAGCACTGATCAAAACACAAACTGACTTAGAAAAAATACAGAAGCATATCCTACGAGACTCTGATGATTATAATCGAAGATCTACACCTAATTAGTAGCTATGTTTGAATCACTACCAGAGCGCTTCCGATCTTATGAACTTAAGGCAGATGTACGTACACTTCTGACACTAAGGAAGTCTATGGATTTAGGCTTAGTCAAGACCTTAGGAGATATGTATAATGTCCTCAAATGCATTGTCGTCAAAGACCCTGAAGATATGGGGCCATATACAAGAGCTTACTATGATTACTTTCTTAATATAGATATAGAAAACGGAGAGTCACTTAATGATGCGATACTGCGTTCTGATACATTTAGGAAATGGAGAGAAGACTTCATTAAGAAACAAGATAAGCCAGAAGATTGGTCCGAAGATGATCTTGTCAATCAGTTCTTAGATACAGTCCATATGACAACCTTTGATATTAAGGAAATCATATCAGGTCGAGATATTTTCGATAATGATAATCCGGACTTAGAAGATCAAGATGCTGATATGTCAGAAGGAGATGCTGCCCGACGTCACTTAGAGAAGATGGCAGACTACTCCGATATGTCACTGGAAGAACTGCTGGAACGGATGGAGAAGATCGCAGAACAACAAAAGACGAAGCACTCAGGTGGCAGTCACTGGATCGGGACAGGCGGTATATCGCCATATGGACATGGCGGTGCAGCAAGAGACGGCATCAGAGTAGGAGGGACAGGAGGCGGTAAGATGGCCCGCATGGTTATGAATGATAGAAAGTACTTCCCAGTAGATATGGACTCTATCATCAATGATAATAATGTAGATGCAGCATTAGCATCACTCAAAGGCATCACTGAAGAGAGTGCTCAAGAGCATCTCGATGTAGATGAGACGATTAAGTCAGGACTGAAGCGTGGAGGATTATTCCTCCCCGAACTCAGAAGTACACAGGAGCAAAAACTGCAAGTCATCTTACTGATAGATAATGGCGGTTACTCTATGGATCCATATATAACAACGATCAGAGAGCTCTTCAAGAAAATGAAGACACTGTTTGCCCATGATCTGGAAACCTATTATTTCCATAATACCATCTACGACAGCGTATACACAGATACCCGTAGAACGAAACCCTTATCAGTAGAACGACTCGTACAGAAAGATCCCAACTATAGAATCTTCATCATAGGTGATGCCTCAATGGCACCATAC
>CALLAG010000022.1 GCA_938002705.1 uncultured Saprospiraceae bacterium
AAAGCTTTGAGACTAATCCTTCTGTAGATGTATCATATCCTGATGCTATCACTGGTACAAGAATGATACAGATGCTGGGGCTGGCTGGTCCATATGTACAGATCACCAGAGAATTACTCCCAGACGTAAGAGTTATGTCGAGTATCTATGGGTTATCGATGACGCCAGGTCCATGGATAGAAAGTATACAATTGATTAAAGGTACAGGCTCTGTTGTGAATGGCTACGAAAGTATCGCAGGACAGATTAATGTTGATCTTAAGAAACCACAATTCGGTGAGCGATTTTTTATCAATGGCTTCGCTAATAATGGAGGGCGTCTGGAACTTAATGTCAATGCGAGACATCAGATTTCTGAAAATGTCTATACGAGCATTCTTGTGCATGGTAAGACTATGCAAGAGGCACATGATAATAATGGAGACAGCTTTACAGATATGCCATTAGAAAAAGATTTTGTGGTCGCTAATAGATGGTACTTCGACAAAGTCAAAAATGTCATGGGACAGTTCGGAGTAAAGGTGAGCTCGCTCAGTCATGAAGGAGGATTCCACGATCACTTCTCTGGGGAAAGCGTCGACCACGAGAATCACTGGAGAATGAATAGTGAGACGCAGCGTATAGAAGCATGGAGTAAGATCGGTTATGTATTTCCTGAGAAATCACAGAACAGCATAGGCTTACAATTAAGTACGACATATAATGATCAGAAATCAGAATTCGGATTTGGAAAATATGATAGTGTCCAAAAGTCTGTGTATGCTAACCTTATCTATCAGAATATTATGGCAGATGGACATACTATCAGGACAGGTCTGACTTATAATCTCGATGATGTCACAGAAAGAGTGGCTAAGGCCGGATTCTTTGACAGGTACGAATCTGTACCGGGCGTCTATGCAGAGTATACTTATACAGATCCTGATAATAAATTTGCCATCATTCCAGGATTGAGAGTAGATCATCATAATAACTATGGCACCTTCGTCACACCAAGATTACATGCTAAGTATAACTTTGCTGATAATTCTATAATGAGATTGACATTAGGGAAGGGCTGGAGAACGGCAAGTATATTCGCAGAGAACTTAGGACTATTTTCTACTAATAGGATCGTAGATATACAAAGTACTAATGATACTAATCCGTATGGACTGGAAGCAGAAGAGGCATGGACGATGGGCCTTAATCTAACACAAGGTATCAACATAGGGTCGAGAGAATTAATCTTAAGTGTAGATGCATACAGAACACACTTTAATAATCAGATAGTTGTCGATTATGAGACAGCCCGACGTGTGTCATTCTATAATCTGGATGGAGAGTCTTATTCTAATAGCATTCAGATGAAAGTAGAGTACGAGTTGTTAGAAGATTTCACAGTAAGAATGGCCTACAGACTATTCGATGTACAGACGACTTACGACAATAACTTACTGGAGAAGCCATTAGTATCAAGACACAGAGCATTTGTTAATATGGCATATAAGACCAAGAATGATTGGTTCTTTGATGCTACGGTTAACTGGAATGGATCTAAGAGACTGCCTGACACATCTAAAAGTCCTGTTCAATTCCAGAGACCCGATAGATCACCTAATTACGTCTTACTTAATGCTCAGATAATGAAGCGATGGAATGACAAGGTAGATGTCTACATAGGAGGCGAGAACTTACTTAACTATAAGCAGACAGATGCTATCATATCTGCTGATGATGCATTCGGTGAGTACTTTGATGCATCTATAGTGTGGGCACCATTATTTGGGACTAATATTTATGTTGGATTCAGGTATACGATGCCTTATGAGTAGATGATAAATGTGATGATAATACTGGATAGAAATATTCCTGACTTATAACTATTATCCAAAAGATTTGAGGATAGTGTCTTTGTAAGTTCTGCCTATTTTGAGTTCAGTATTATCATTCATCATAAGTGAGACGTGATTGACCCATTTTATATGTCTTACATTCACAACATTACTGCGATGTATACGGATGAAGCCCTCATCAGATAATGACATTAGAAAAGTTTTCATAGAGACTTGTGTCCAAAGCGAATTGTGTAAAGTCTTGATCCTGACTCCGCTATCCTCTGATATAGCATAGAGGATATCACTGAGTTGTACTTTATGTATCTTATCTAATACTTTGATTTCTAAGATTTCATTTTGATTATTTTCTGATTTCGTAGTTAGTGATTGTACCTCGAGCATTTTTCTTTTCAGTTTCCTATTGATGGATTCTAATTCCTTTTTTTCGAATATAAGTTGGTTCTTTTCTTTTTCGAGTAAGTTGACAATTTCTAATTTTAGTTGTCTATTTCTGAAAAGTAAGAAAGTCACGATCAGAAGTGATAGTAGGAGTAGACCAAGCACTTTATTAAAAAAAGGCTCTTTATGGAAAGGTACATTTACTTGGAAGTGTGATTTGCAAGATTCAGATTTCAGATCTTTATTGATGATGCTCTTACACTCTACCTCAAATGTATAATCACCAGAACCTAAGGAAGAGAATTGCGCTACATGACTATTAGTCCATTTGCTCCATTTGTCATTGTTGATTCTATGCCTGTATCTGATATCTTTATCATAATTACTATTAGATAATTTATAATCTATTGTGACAGTATTTTCTCCTTTTTCTAATGCGATAGGTGAGTTGTTGTAGCCGACCCTTATATCATTAATTCTTTGGATCTGAGGAGACAACTCATCAGAGTGATACTCTAAATCTGCAGGGTTAAAACTAAGGACATTGGTTGCACTTGTAATCCATATGTGGTCTTTGCTATCTCGGAAGAATCCATTCTGACCTAACTCAAGCCCCTGCATGCCATCGTCTGATGTAAATAGCCGCGACCTCATAACTCCGTCATCAAGATAAGCCTTAAGGTCTACCATAAGAAGGCCTCTTATTGTCGCTAAGAAATACTTGTCAGGGGCAGCTTGTATGATGGATGCTACCTCATAATTTCTTAATTCTTCTATAATCATAAATGAGTCCAATTCTGGATTGTAATATGATAGCCCTCCTTTGCCTCCTATCCAGAGATTATTATTGTCATCTACAAGACTTGATATTACTGTGTAGTGGGGGACTTTCTCTTCAGAATATCTATAATTATAGATAGTGTCTTCTTCATAATCATACTTCGCTATTCCTCCTGTAGCACCGAACCAATAATAATTATCGGCTGTCTTATTAATGGTTAATATGCAATTATGAGCGAATAAAGTGGTGTCTATTTTTCTAATTAGATTGCCTTCCAGATCTATAAAGTCAACTCCAGGACAAGTACCTCTAAGGATATGGTGATGACTGCTATCATAGTAAGAGATTAGTGTAGGAGATTCTTTTTGAATATCTTTTTTAGGGTAGAAGTTTTGTACTGATCCTTCGACAAACTTAAACATACCATCTTGGTGAGAAAGATATATATGACCATTCTTATCTGTAACACTACCAAAGTAATAAGCCCTTTTGGCATTTTTCAGAAATTGGTTTTCTCTTTCAGAAAGTGATTTATCTGATGAGAATCTTATTAGACTGTCTTGTCCTAAATATTTGAGCCCCTTACTGTAAGAACCTAATAATATTTTTTTGTCAGGAGTCTCACAAATCGTCCATATATTTTCATGTAGCTCTCCATTATAATTTCTGAACTTTGATTCACTTATAATGACTAATCCTTTGTCTGTACCCAAATAGTACTTGTCATCATGTGTACACATAGACAACACGTTATGGTATGGTGTCTTATAATCTTGAATTATTACCTGACTGGCTGAATCTCTGAGCAAAACGATACCTTGATTAATTTTAAGAAGAACGCTTTCTCCTTGTTCTATATCGTTGTTATTTATTTTGTTGTCATAATATAAAGTATCAAATTTCAGTTCGTTTTTGTTCATAAGAACTAACTGATGTTTTTGATATTTCAGATGCTCGAAAAATACTAAAGAGTTGTCTTTGTTTTTATTATCACAATTGCTTACACGGGTACCTTCGTATAGACTTATAATACTTTTAGAACTTTTATAAATTTGCTTACAGGAGTCGATATCAGCTGAGCAGAGATTTATTACTCCGTCGGTAGTCAAGACTAAATATTTTCCATCGTCATCGTAAGGAATAATTGATCTTGCTTTGGATATGTCTAAGTGAGGAAAATAGTCATCGAAGTTAATAATTGTATCAGGTTCTACTACGATGCCATCAAAATCGAAAAAGTTTTTGATTAGTAATCTATTGTCATTCTCTATAGAAATATTTGCTCTAAATGTATACCTGCTCTCAGAAAGTAATTTTCTTTCGCTAAACTTACTTCCGTCAAAATAAAACAATGATGACTGAGCAAGAATGACGATAGTACCGTCCGATAGTTCTTTTATATCAGCAACATAGTTAGGCTTGACTTTGAGATCATCAAATGTGTCAAACTCACCGTTATTAAAAGTACAAACTCCAGAACGTGTGCCTACCCATACTTCTCCTCGGGAAGAGACGAATACTTTATTGACTTGCATCTGACGCAGACCATCGGTGATATCATAATCTTGTATGGTGTAGTTACCTTGAGGTGTAGGATCTATCTGGGCATAGGAATAGGAAGTACATAAGTACAAGACAAAATAGATAGCATAAATACAATTGGGATAAAATCGCCTCATCGGAATATTCAATACTTCACATACTAATCTGACAAATTATTATTTTTTCACATTATATGTATGTACATATTGACTAACGGTCGATATGAGTGATTATCGGTCGATATTTTTAATTAACGGTATATCATACAGTGGCTTTATATAATATATGGATAGGAGGCATTTTGTTATTTACTTCTTTAAGGCTTGATTATCTTCTGCACATAGAGATTGTTATTACTCTGATGTACAACCCTGACAAGATACAATCCTGAACCCAAACTAGAAGTATCTATAATCTCAATAGTATTGTTACTAACGATAGTCTGTATCACTTGTCCTGAGGCATCTATAATGTCAATATCGTACAATGACAAAGATCCCTCTATCACAAAAAATTGATCTACAGGATTAGGGTATATCTGTATATCAATATCACTAACTTCCAGATGTGGCCCACTTGAAGTTGTATTCATGTCTTGAGCCATAACATTAGATAAGAGTCTAATGTAAGCAGCTTGATAGTATATAGCTGGTTCTGTTATCTCCCATGATGCACTCGCTACATCATTGAAGTCGCCATATGCTTTGAGATATGGTTCTCCAGAGGGAGGTGCTTGATTACCGCTGTATGTATGATTAGGTCCACCAGCGAGATAGCCGGGTGCTGGGCCGTTAGCTGAAGTGAGTGCATTGTCGTAGATGCTGTTATCAGCGAACCATGTATGGTATATCTCATCAGCACATCTGTCTCCTCCTTTGCCATACATATTAGACAGATATAATTTGCCTAATGGGTTAGTGCCATGTAGATAGTGTAGATGGTTAGAGGCTTTTTCTATGTAACTATCTGGAGTACCTCCATCAGCACCATGTTTAGTTACCATAAAATTTAGATTACCCATATTGCCTTGTCCGAAGTTACTGCCCCATCCTAAGAAGTAAGAGGGCATATGTGCTCTGTAGAGATCTGTATCTGACATACCCATAAAGCTTTCCCAGTTATTGTTAACCATTGCTTGGAATGAGTCAAAGAAGTCAGATGCAACTTGAGGATTATGCCCTGGAAGATTAATGTAATGAAGGTAAGCATCTTTAGCTTCTATGTAATTGATATCCCACCAGTCATCATAATAGGTAGATGGATCATTAGGGTCATTAGCATTATTACCGAAAACTAAAGAGGACAGATAATTATTATTGATAAAAGTATTGTACACGTTATTACCTGTGGCTTCATATAGGTATATAGCAGCGGCGATCATCCCTTCTTGATAATCATCCGTATTAAAATCTGCGTCTCCTGCGACTATACTGCCGTCATCACAATTATATTCTAATGTATTATTATTATAAAATGGAAGTACATAGTTCCAAGCCGACTCTGCATTGGTTCTTAATGTTGTGGCATATCCTGACATACCGGGTATATCATCAAAGACTGAAGAGGCATGGGCGAATACGGATGCTATAGTCAATGATGCTGATGTACAGGTAGGGCCGTAATATCTTGGATCTGTATTATTACTAGGTGGGTAGCTTGTGTTCTCGCTGTAGTTTTTACTACCCATCTTAATATGGACAGACCCATCTGTATTCGTCATTTTTAGTAGCCAATCTAACTCCCACTTTATTTCATCAAGGATATCAGGAGTCCCATTGCCAGATTCAGGTATGTTATTGTTATCACCAAAAACTTGTGGATTATCTCTATATGCCCATAAGAGGTTATGCAATGTAGATAGGGTGAATGTTACATACTTATTGTAATCTCCGGCATCAAACCATCCTCCTGATAAATCTTTTTCTAATGATGCATTACCCTGATCATCAATAAATCTACAGTTAGCATCTTGAAGAGGACCTACAAAATTGTTAGTAGCATCGACCCAGTTAGCTTCTGCATAAGGAGCAGCTTTAGCCATATTACATCTATTGTAATAGAACATTCGCGAAGCGGCTTTCATCGCCTCATCATATGTGCCACTACCTATAGAAAATATAGCTGATGTATCATTGCTTACAGGATCAGTGATGTAGTATTCTCCAGCTTGTGTGATGTTGCTGAAATCTAACCACCATCCTCTATCTCCTGACCAGTCTGTGTGTGTAGCTCCAGAATTCCAAGCTACAGGTGTGTAGGTGCCGATCAAGTTATTATTACTATTGTCTCTGATCTCTAGCTGAGCTGCTGGGGTATAGCTCAATCCGCTATTGGCCCCAGTTATGGGATCACTAAGAACAGCTACCTTAGTTGCATCTTGATTGTATCCGAACTGGTCTACATGGATATGTGGACTCTGAGCGTATATCTGGTTATTACTCAATCCAAGTATAGTGAGGATCAGTAGACTGAAGAGGGTTTTCATATTCATTTTTTTTGGATACTAATAAACTTAAGGTCTATTTGGTCATGTAAATTTAGAGTTATTCTATGACCGATACACTATGGGAATCACCTAAAGGGTACTTCTATCTACTGCATTATTGGCTTAACAGAAAATTGATATTTTCTTAAGCGAATATAATGAACATATACTGGGTTGTTCATCAGTCATTTAGCGAAGGCTATAATCCCTCTTCTCGCCTTGTCTATGTCCATTCTATTCTACTTGCAACTCAAGAGGCAGTAATAGAAGTACCATGTATTGACTCTACTATAACCATACCACCTTAGGGTGGTGGGTAATCATAAGCGCTATCAACTATTTTTAATATTTCTACCCATAATATTTGATCTGTAGAACCTCCTTTTATAGTCAAGCATTTATTTATGACAAGTAAATTGCATTATTAAGATAGTTGTAGTTCAGTTGTAGACCGTAAGTCTATGATACGTAGGATTATACCTATTGTATGCCGAGGTCATATAGGACTATATTTACATCATATTTAAGTGGTGTTAAATTAAAAAAGGACTGTTCGGGTGTTAAAGCTGGCAGTCTTTTTTTTTATTCCTATTTATCGCTCAGTTTATCCTTGCACTTTCCTATGTTTATACTATAAGATGTCTCGTGCAAAAGGAATTCCTCAAAAATATTTTCTTCTTACTTTTTATTAATGTGCTGATTAAGCCATTCTATATCATCGGTATAGATGCTCAAGTACAGAATAGGGTAGGCGATTCTGAGTATGGCTTGTACTTTGCGATTTTTGATTTTTGTTTTTTGTTTCAGGTGATATTGGATTTAGGAATACAGAACTACAACTCTAAGTATGTATCTGAGAATCGAGAAACTGTTGCTGAGCATTTTTCACATATTGTAGGACTTAAGATCGTTCTGCTTATTGGCTTCTTTGCAGCAATGTTTGTTGCTGCAGGCTTGTTAGGTTATCCACCATCGTATTACTCACTCATCGGATTTATGGGACTGATTATGACCTTTCAGACATTCTACTTATATCTGAGGAGTCATTTTTCAGCATTAGGATATTTTAGAATCGACACGTGGTTATCTATTGTCGATAAGATATTGATGATAGTTTTCGTCGGATTTTTGCTTTATGGGATCGGGGACATCAGCATTCTTAAGTTTATGTATGCTCAGATAGGCGCTCTTGTATTAGCTGTAGTACTTGCTTTGTTTTTGTTACAAAAGAAATTTGCCGTTAGCGTAAGATTCTCTCCAGATAAGTGGAAGTCTATTCTTAAGAGTTCATTGCCATTTGCATTAGTATTTATACTCATGACATTGTACACGCGTATGGATGGCGTCATGCTGGAACGACTCATAGATGATGATGCTCAGTCTGCAGGTTACTATGCTAAGGGGTTCCGACTTATGGATGCGGCTAATATGATCGGGTATCTATTCGCTATGTTATTGCTACCCATGTATGCTCGACTACTCCAAGAGAAAAAAACGGTCAATACACTGCTCTCCACAGCGGCACAGATTCAATTCTGTATAACAAGTATCATTACGATAGCTTGTTGGTTCTATGCTCAAGATATTTTGGATGTCATATATTTTGATGAGAATGGAGAGAGTATTGTAAATGTAGAGACGGTCCAGTCTTTTCGCCTATTGATGATAAGCTTCTGGACGATAGCGATGTCTTATATATATGGGTCACTGATCATTGCGAGTGGTGAGTTGCGATCTCTTAATATCATATTTATAGTCGGTATTGTTCTTAATTGGACTTTAAACCTGGTATTGATACCCATGCATATGGCTGTAGGAGCCGCTATGGCGACATTGATGACACAGATATTTGTCTTTTTGGGTCAGTATATTATAGTGCAGAGTCGCTTCAGTATTGGGTTTAATACTTTTATGGGCTTAAAGACCATAGGGCTATTAGGCATATATTTTGCAACGGCATATATATTATATGAGTATGTACAGTTGTACTGCTTATTGGAATTAGCCATATTTGTGATCTTTAGTATGATCGTATCATTTTTTACTGGCTTCTTGCGTTTTAACTCAAGCATACTTACACTCGAATCCAACTAATAGACTTTATATTTCTTTAAATGCAAAAAAACGATAGCCTTCTTGACATTCTTGTATTACTCTATAAGTGGAAGAAACATATCATCATAGCGACATTACTGGCAGCTGTAATCACGGCTGGGATAAGTCTCCTGTTACCTAATTACTACAAGTCCAGTACACAATTCTATGCTGCAAGTCCGGACCTGGCTAAGCCTACACCGATAGGTGTGGGAGGTAATGATCTAAGGATCTATGGTTCTGATGAGGACATAGATCGTCTCTTGTCTATCAGTAAGTCGAGTGCAGTAATGGATTATCTTATCTCAGAATTTGATCTTTATACACATTATGACATTAAGCTTGATAGCAAAGATGCTAAGCACAAACTGTTGCTCAAGCTCAATAAACTATATGAGACAACAAAGACTAAGTATGATGCCATCAGCTTATCAGTAGAAGATAAAGATGTCAATCTCTCTGCCAAGATGGCTAACGCTGCTCGGAACAAAATAAAGGAAATAGCTAAGAACATAATCAAAGAAAGTCAAGTCAATCTAATTAATAGTTACAAATTAAACATCGACGAAAAATCTAAAAATCTTAATGCATTGACAGACAGTTTATTCAGAATCAGAGATCGTTATAATATATTCAACACAGCATCTCAAGGAGAAACGTATGGATCAAGTCTGGTAGAAATCACAGGCAAGCTCGAGAATGCCAAAGCTCAGATTTCTTATCTGAGTAATAGCTCAGGACTACAGGACAGCATAAGATTATTAGAGTCCAAAGTAAGTGGTTACGAAAAGCAACTTTCAGGTCTAAAATCCAATATCAAAGATTATAATAATGGTTACCCATTCATAATAACTCTCGAAAGAGATATCAAGGAGTATGGTGAGCAACTATCTATAAGTACCGAAAGACTGAAGCAATTACAATCTGCATACGAATCAGATTTCAGTACAATACATCTTATAGAAAAAGCAGAAGTACCCGTCTATAAGTCAAGACCTAAAAGATCTATTATCGTCATAGGTATGGCACTTTTGACTTTTGTTATAGCTAGTCTATGGGTTATCCTATTAGACCAATTCAATAAAAATAACTGGAAAGAAGAATTCCGTAATGCCTAATGAAAGATCACTTTCGGGTGTTATAGATACCAGGGCCTTCTGGGCTTTTGTCATAATGACTATTGTCATTATCAATGCTTCTTTGCTTTTAGACAAAGTCTATTTGGCAGTTATTCCTGTCGGGCTATTAGTTGGATTATTTGCTATACATAATGTTAAGTTGCTATACTATCTTTTCTTTTTTCTACTGCCGTTCTCAGTAGAGGTAGAATTGCCAGGAGGTTTCGGGACTAACTTACCATCAGAACCATTTATGATATTTCTGATGGGTATATGTCTTCTATTGATTATAAAAAATCTAAATACAATACCTAAGAAATTATTCTTACACCCCATCTCCTTATTAGTCTATGCACATATAGGGTGGATGTTGTTTACAGTAGTTTTTTCTACGCATCCATTTATATCTCTTAAGTTCTTCTTGGCGAAGTTGTGGTATATATTTCCATTCTATATCATGCCTTTGATCTTACTTAGAAAAGAATCAGATTATAGAAAATTATTTAGCTTTTTGGGAGCAGGTGTATTCATTGCTATTGCGTATATCTGGATCAGACATGCACAAGAGGGCTTCAGTTTTGCTAGTAGTAATACTGTTGTGAGGCCTATATTCCGTAATCATGTAGATTATGCGATTATGCTGTTGCTCTTCTTGCCATTCATGTGCTATATGACGTGGAGTAATCGTAAGCATAGGCTCCTTAAGTATGTGGGTATTATCATCTTATTAGCCGCCATATATCTTACTTATACAAGAGCAGCACAGTTATCTGTAGTCATAGCAATACTGGCTCTCATTATGCTGAGAATGCAGTTGTCTAAGTATGCGATAGGACTTGCAATCATAGGTGGTATTATCTTAGTGACATTCTTGTGTACGGATAATAGATATCTTGATTTTGCACCTGACTTTGAGAAGACCATCGTCCATAAGAAATTTGATAATCTTGTAGAAGCGACGACCAAGATGCAAGATATATCTACGGTAGAGCGATTCTATAGGTGGATAGCAGGATTCTATATGATAGCTGAGAAGCCGCTTGTAGGATATGGTCCGTCTACATTCTACTCAGAATATCAATCTCATACAGTGACAAGCTATAAGACCTACGTAAGTCACAACCCTGAGAAATCTGGTATGCACAATTACTACCTTATGACTGCTGCAGAGCAGGGTATTCCTGGACTACTTATTCTATTAGCTATGATATTCTCGGTCATTATCTATGGAGAGTGGGGTATCGCCCGTATTGTAGACCAAAAAAGAAAATGGCTCTTATCAGCGGCGACTGTCGCCTTTATCTTAACTAACGTGGTATTGCTGATTAATGACCTCCTAGAAGCTGATAAGGTAGGTCCATTGTACTTCTTAAATATGGCTATTATCGTCTTATTGACCACAAAGTCTGCTGACAAAGAGGACTTACCTCTCTCAGAATCCCCATAATTATTGGTTTTTCGATGATAAATCGGAAAACTTAAAAAAAGCTGGTCTACTTCTTGCAACTGCCATATCAGCAATCTATATTTGCATCCGTTTTGGGTGATTAGCTCAGTTGGTTCAGAGCACCTCGTTTACACCGAGGGGGTCGGGAGTTCGAGTCTCTCATCGCCCACC
>CALLAG010000023.1 GCA_938002705.1 uncultured Saprospiraceae bacterium
ATCATAGCCTAAGGTGACTGCCTCAGCGGCTAACTCTGTAGCGTGATTTTTGCGCTCAGTATAGATACACTCGTAGTCAAACTGGCTATGATCTAGATGATCATGGATGATCTTTTCTTTATTCTCAGACCTATTAGCACCCGATACGGGATTGATAATAAATCGGATTTTCTTTTTTTGTTCCATGTTAACCATTTAAGGTTGAAAACTTCACTTATTTTTTTGATAGAAAATACCAATCTCTTCGTTCAAAATACTCACTCAAGCCATAGCCAATATTATTTTATTCGCATTGATATGGAAATTCTCTTTTTCAAAACCTATTGAAAACATTATAAATGGTCTAAAATGAAGAATTCCCTAAACTCTGTAACAAGCTTAGGGAATCCAAATATACTATAGTCTTTGTATTGAGTCTTCTCAATCTATATTTTCATTATTTTCTCTGTGTACAATTCTTCATTATCACTATCTAGTACCTGCATGTAATAGACTCCTGTAGGCATATCTGTAAGATCAAAAAAGAAAACATTATCGTCGATGACACCTCTCTTAATAGCTACTACCTTGCCTATTCTGTCTATGATACGTGCTGTCACTTCTTGATCAAAATCAAGATGTACTTCTATTCTATCTGAAAAAGGATTAGGGAATACTTTTGACTCTTTGTAGAGGTCTAGTCCCGTACAATCTTCATCTATACCATTATCTGCAACTTCAGCCACTGATGGATTGATATTACTATCATTATCATTACAGTCATCAGCATTGACAACAAAGCCTGCAGGTGGTACTGTGATACATGTATCAGCGAATATATTACGATCACCAAAGCCATCATTATCAAAATCGAAATAATATCTCGTTACAGTAAGGCCCTCGTCAGCAAGACCATCACAGTTATTATCGATACCATCACATATTTCTGTTCTTGTAGGATTAATATCTGATACATTATCATTACAGTCATCAGCATTGGCAACAAAGCCTGCAGGTGGTACGCCTATACAAGTATCTGCGACAACATTGATATCACCAAATCCATCATTATCAAAATCGAAATAATATCTGTTCTTAGGTAATCCCTCATCTGCACGTCCATCGCAGTTGTTATCTATCGCATCACATATCTCAGGAATATTAGGGTTGATAGTCCCTACTCCATCATTACAGTCCATAGGATTATCCACATACTGAGCTGGCGGAGAAGATAAGCATGTATCGAGTGGAAACGCCAAATCTCCAAATCCATCATTATCTGCATCAAGATAGTATGTGGTCACTGGAAGGTCATTATCTATACCGCCTACACAATCGTTATCTATTCCGTCACATACTTCTGACATAGAAGGATTAATCATAGGGTCATTATCGTTACAATCTTGATAGTTATAGAACCCGTCGTTATCTACATCTACGAAGAAGAAGGTTTCTGCCTTGGCGATTACATCTTCAGCTACAGCTATACCTATTTTTCTGCCCGGAATATCATCTGCTGGTGGGTGTATACCTCCCCATATTCTACTAAGACTGCACTGATCTGATGCATCTCTATAGGTTGCCCATTGTAACTCTACAGTCTCAGATGGACCATCTTCGAATACTAAGAATTCATTTCTTGGACATTCGAATACGCCCATACCACCGGGAAAATATTCATCACCAGTAAGATATGTCAATACCTCTGCTGCTGCTCGTGAGTAAGTTGAGTGACCAGATACATATCCTGCAAATGGAGGTGTCACAAATGATGGTCTCTGATATGGCCACCATTCTTCTGCCAGTATCCAGTCTACACCTGCTACATCAGTCTCAGGTTCTATGATATAATCAGGACCTTTCCATGTATAGAGTTTTATCTTTCCGATGTGCTCACCATTATCTCCCGCTAGCGGATCACCGTCCTCTACAAGGGCTATGTAGTTATCTATGAGAGGGATACCTGCGACATCATAACTTGGTAGAGACGGATCAGAACTCTGACCTTGCTCTGCCATATACCTTATCGCCGACACAGGTCTGAGATAGTCATACCATCCCTTAACACCCCAGGCAGAAATAGCACAGTCATGCATAGCTCCACCTAACATGAAGTAACCTTTTATCACCCACTCTAGCTCGTCTATATCTTCTCCTTGTCCTCTATACTTTCTTGTAGATTGAGGATGATCATTGACCTCATTAATCAATGTAAACCAGTGTCCTGGTGGCGTCTCAGAGTCAGGACCATCAGCCCAGAATTCTGCTAATATTCTTGCATAATCTCCTCGCCTAACCATCTGAGGCTCATAGGCTTGTCCTGTCACAGGATTAGTCGTTCTCCCTTGGCTTATATCTCCTCCTTGTATCAAGTCATAGAATGCTGGAAAATCAGCTATATCATCAGGAAGATCCGGTATGTTACCTATACTTCTGGGTGAGATATCTATCATCGTAGGATCATTAGGATCAAGGTGAGCTCCCCACACTGATACTAATGCGAATCCCCACTTGTATGCCTGTGAGTCAGCATCATTCTGCGTAGTCGACAGGTATGGTGGTGGACCTGGATCGTGATACACATAGTAATCGAATGCATCTCTATTATAGATTGTAAGGTCTTCTTCTTTTAGTGCAAATGGCTCTACCTGCCCCCACTCAGCTCCTAAGAACTCAGGTGTATTAAATGGTTGCGGATTTCCCGCTTGATCTATGAATACATCTAATGTCAATGGCTGCCATCGATTAGGGTCATTCACACCAGAAGAACCTGAAAATTCCATCACTAGTGGATCATTGATAGGTCTGTAGACTCTATTCGCATAGTTGATTTGTTGCCATGATCTATCTTGAAATCCAAACTGGATGATCTGCTCTGCGACATAATTACCTAAGGCTGCTGGATCTCCAGAAGAATAATCTGTACTTCTATTACTTATGCTATAGCCGAGCTCTCCCATAAGGTTATTCACCCTTGATATGATTAATCCCCTACCCGGAGAACCACTGAATCTATTAAGTATCAATCTATAGGTGGCATAACTAATTGCCTCTTCTATATCTGCTTGCTTATCAGTCGAGGGTGGTATGCCATCGAATGTAGATGTAAATTCTCCTACTTCCTTACCCAAGAAAAAAGGTTCTGCTATATCGTCATACACGGCCCATATGTCGTACATAGCCATTGATGTATGCCATAGATTACGTGCATGCACGGTAGGTCTAGCAAAATCATTTCTGATACTGAATAGTATCTCTTCATTCCACTTTCTTGCTATCGTCTCTTGTGAGGACAAGCTTAACGCAAAGGAAAACAATAATAGTAGTGTAAATATTTTTTTCATAAATCCAGATTTATCAACATAAGCAGCTAAAACACTGCAAATTAATCATGTAAAGATATAAATAATCTTAATATGTCTACAAGCTGACAATATAGTTAGTCAACTAAATTTTAAAACGATGATAAAGGGTGAAGTGTTTTTGATAATGGCTTATAAAACGCAAAATATCAGTCGAGTAGATATAAGATGCTACCCCCTGATAAACATAGATTTAGCACCTTTGTTGCTGGAGTCACCATTATTATTTCTGATCGCATAGATCGCAGAGCACATCAGGTATTGTCCAAGAGATTGTATCTCACTATTCTCTACAAAGTTAAGGCCATTAATTCTGGATATCCCAATATTTTGATCCAATATGTCAAATATAGAGAGTCTTAATTCTAATTTTTGATCTTGTAGTAGATACTTAGAAAGGCTGGCTTTCCAGATCGGAACAGTCGTGGCTGCTCCAAATTGTTCTTCGCTATAGAAATCTACATTAATAGATGTGCTTATAGACATCGACTTCTTGATATTATAGCTTACGTCAGCGAATAAACTTTTATTAGAAAAGTTCTGATCTCTATCACTTTGATTAAAAGTTGTAATATTATAAGCATAGGTCCCTCCTATTTCCCAATCAAAAATCGTTTTCTTCCTATTCTCAAGTCGTGCATTGATGCTACTTGTATATCTATTTCTTGTATTTTCTACTGCATTAATGAAGACCAAGCTATTCTGATATGACAATCGTGTACCTACATTCAATCGAGTTTTGAGCAACTTAAGCGGCGTACTGAAACTCAGATTACCTGATAGATTAAAGTCATAATCGACATTGACAGGCTGTGTTATCTGTCTAAAGTCTGCATCGATTATTGTCTGATTAGTAATATTGTTCTTAGTGTACCTCGCATTTATAAAAGCAAAAAATGACCTAAATGAGAACTGGTCATAATTCATATAATTCAACCTCACTCTATGGGTATACTCAGGGACCAGATTCGCATTACCTACGTATACATTGATAGGATCAGAATTGTCAGGTACTGGTTGCAGCTGCGTCATCGATGGTTCATTGACACTTGTGGAGTACCTTAGTCTGATGTTCTGAGATTGCCCCAACTCGTGTCTAAGATTTACTCTGGGGAGGAATCGGAGTATATCATTCTCTATCTGAATTCCCTCAGATATGATGTCACCCTTGAGTACAGAATTCTGTACTGCGCCTTCTACACTGAGGCTTGACTTGTCGGTATTTAAGTGCCATATCAGAGCACCTCTATCATAGAAATAATCCCTACGATATGCATTACTCAGATCATCATTAGTTAATGTCCCTCCCATAATCTCGTCTAGCACTTCCCTTTCTAAGTCACTATTAAAGTCTTGTCTTATATATTTTAGCTCTAAGAAAGTATTGGACTTGAGAGGCTCTACATAGGATGCTTCTATCCTATAGTTATTATCATCATCGATCTGCATCTGTAACTGTGAGAGATCTTCTATCAGCTGAGACATCTGGACATTATCGAAGAATGTATTGACAGAATTAAGCTGTCCCTCTGTATCACTGGTATTGTCATTAAGATTAGCTTGTAGTGTAAATATTCTTTTCTTGATACCTCCGAATTTCTTTCTATATGTCGCTCGACCTGAGAGATCTGTATTACTGCCTACATTACTGTACAGCTGGCTACTGCTATTCTGGATTATACCTTGATTATTACTTCTCTGAGTTAAGCCATTGTAATCAGAATTTCCATTATTGATTACAACAGAAGACCTTAACTTCAGATCTTGTGATGAATCTATTTCTATATTCACCTCAGAGATAATTCTATGATTAGTAGAACTATTATTCTCTTCTGATCCTGCACGGTCAAAGAAACTCTCACCTCTACCGAAGTTTTCTCTTATCACTAAGCTGCTCAGGTCATTAGATATATCGTTAAGGAAATAACTTACTGATACATCTACCTTAGATGAGAAATCATGATTGATATTAAGTCCGCCAGCATTAGTGGTCACGAATCCATTACTCAGTCCATCATTAATCGACAATCCATTACTGCCTCTATTCCTGAATCCCATACCTTGCATAAAGCTTACATAATCAGTAGAAGAGAAGCCCTGTTCGTTGATATTATTAAAGTTTCCTATAGCTGAGATCTGGGTATTCGTAGAGAATCTATTAAGTGACAATCTTCCTTTATATCTATCATCGGTGCCATATCCAGCTTCTACATTACCGAATTGTCCCTTACGTCTATCTGCTTTAAGCTCCAGGTTAATGGTCTTCTCACGCTCCCCATCATCCATCCCTGAGAATTCTGCGATGTCCGATTTCTTATCGAATATCTGCACCTTGTCTACCGCATCTGCTGGTAAGTTTTTAGTCGCTATCGTGGGATCATCACCAAAGAATTTTTTGCCGTCTACTGTCACACTTTGCACCTCTTCTCCCTGCGCAGTAATGGTCCCATCATTATCTACTTCTACCCCGGGCAACTTACGCAATAAGTCTTCTACCACCTCATTAGGCTGTGTCTGGAAGGCTGCAGCATTATATTCTAATGTATCTTTTTTTACAACCATAGGTACATGCTCTCCTTTAATCTCTACTTGCTCTAGTGCCGTATTAGATTGTATAAGCTTGATGACTCCTACATTAGACTCAAAACCATTCTTTACAGATATAGGATTAGAATATTGTTGATATCCTAAGTATGTGACTTGCATTATATAGTCAGCATAAGGTAGATCCTTAACCACAAATAAGCCCTCATTATCTGTAAGACTAAAACTCACCAATGTAGAATCAGCTTGAGAAAGCAATACCACTGTGGCGCTCATGAGTGACTCATCACCAGCTCCTACAACTTGGCCAGTGAGGTCGATCTCAGACTGAGCTACTGAACTTATAGTTATGAGTAAACTCAAAAATGAGAGGCATAAAATTTTCATAATATTAATGGTTACTGCTTAATGTTATAATGATCATCTTCCTGTCCTGTACATCCTACGACGACCGCCTTTCCCGCCATATTCTTCTTCCATTTCTTTTATCTTTTCTTCTCTCATTTTATTGAAGTCTTCTTCGGTAATTTTTTTGCCGTCAGTAGGCTTGACGATAACATCAGGTTCTAATGCCTTGAGAGAAATATCGATGGCTGTAATCTGACGTGTACCTCCATCAAAGTCCATATGTAATATCATCCCCGGCAGTCCAAAGTAGTTATCAGGACCAGATGACACTGGTATCATAGGGGTAAACCATGCTACTATACTCTGAGTACTGTCTTGGAATGTGGCTTTCTGACATAGGTATGAGCCGACTTGTTTTTGGTCGCCAGTTATCTTCCACTTGAGTGATTCTCGACTGCCTTCTATCAGAAAGTCCTTACCGAAGAAATTTCTAAAATCAATAGATTGTCCATCAGCTATGCTGGTATAGAACTTATTATTCTCATTACGTCCAAATCTTCCTCCCCGGCGGCCTCGTCTTCCTTCTCCACGGAATTCTTGCTGCGCTTTCGCTTCTTTTTCGTCTTTGGGTTTATTGATATACAATGCTTCCTCTGAGTTAAAATATAATATCTTCTTTGACTTACGGAATTCTGGAATTCTATCTTTCATAGCTTCCATCTCAGGTGGCAAGTTCTTATGGAGATTTCTCTTATCCTCATAGACTATCTCTCCAGTATTATTCTGAGATATCAAGATATTGCATGATAGCGTTAATGTGATGATTAGTATTATGTACTTCATTATCTTATTAATTAAAAGTATGATTCTGTCTAAACTATTGTAAGTTATATATATTCTATAACATGACATTAGACCTGACTATAGACTTAAGGTTTAATATACACGCATGACTGCGTTATTAGATTATATAATTGAAATTATTACGCCTACAATTAAGTTAGTTATTATATGAATAAGATAATAGTCCTCGTAATACTCTCTGCGACCATATTACTCTGCATCAGAGCCACTGATGGAGATCCCAAGAAAAAATTCATAGAGCCTTCGGTACAGCGATCAGGAGATGCTGCAGCTGGATATGATTATCTCATGAATGGAGATTACGTCAGCTCAGGGATACCCGTATCATTCTTCTCATCTAAGAGTAGTGACAGTCTCTCTATAGATCTTGGCAGAGCGATTCAGAATCATAATCTACCGCCACAGTTTACCCATATTATAAAAGATTCTGTAGAAATGGTTGCCCCTAACTGCCTCTCATGCCATGGAGAATATCTCAATGGGGAGTACATTGTTGGCTTAGGCAATTCGACTTTTAACTATACTTATAACCTGGCTCCAGCTACTAATTTTCTTAGTATGGCTATCAAGGGTAATTACGGCGCAGATTCTGACGTATGGAATAAATACAGCCAATTTGATAAAGCTACTAAAGCCATCAACCCCAAGTTAGTAACTGAAGTAAGAGGTGTCAATCCCGCTGATAAGTTAACAGCTGTACTCGTAGCACATAGAGACCCTGTAACATTAGAATGGCGTGATGAGGCTGCCCTTGAGATTCCGGATGTCACTATCCCTACTGACGTACCACCTTGGTGGGTCCTTAAGAAGAAGAATGCAATGTTCTACACCGCCATAGGCCGCGGTGATTTCTCTAAGTTTCTGATGGCATCATCGATCCTTACTATGAGAGATACTAGCGAAGCCAAGGTCATAGACGAACACTTCCCCGATGTCCTTGCATGGATTAATACAATAGAACCACCGAAGTATCCCAAGCCGATAGATCAAGACAGAGCAAATAAAGGCAAGGTCATATTCAATAAAAATTGTTCTGGTTGTCACGGCACCTACGGTACGGATGGGGAGTATCCTAACTTTCTTGTGTCCTTAGAAACTGTAGGAACAGATCGTGCCTTATCTGATGCATATACCAAAGGTACATATCGACCATTCATAGATTGGTATTCTGAAAGCTGGTTCTCTCAGTCTGATAATGGTGGTGAGCTAGTCATAGAAGAAGGTTATGTAGCGCAGCCATTAGATGGGATATGGGCCTCAGCGCCTTACTTACATAATGGATCAGTCCCTACTGTAGAGGCATTACTTAACAGTAAGTTACGACCAGAATTCTGGAAGCGATCTTTTGATTCATATGATTATGACTATGATGCATTAGGCTGGAATTATACAGACTTAGAGTCCAAAGAAGATAACGAAACCTATGATACTACCATAAAGGGATATAAGAATACGGGCCACCTTTTCGGTGATAGATTATCAGATACAGATAGAATGGCTGTCATCGAATATCTCAAAACTTTATAAGTCAATATCCTCAAACCTGAAATATAATGGTGATGGGAATCGCATATTACCGTATTATATATTAATAATACTATTTATATTTGTGAGAATTATTTTCCCTCACTTAAAACATTATAATGAGTAAATTTCAAGAATGTCTTGATACTTATGAGAAGGAGTTTGGCAAGCTGGATATCAAATTTGATTCGGCATTGCTAACTAAAGTAGCTAAAGGATGTGGACCATCTATCTACAACAAAGATTCATCTAAAGTATCTTCTGGCGATCCTGCAGAATTAGACAGAGTAAGAAAGAATTTCCTTATCAAAAAATTAGGCCTTAAAGATACACCTAAGTTAGATGAAGGAATCGCAGCTGTAGTTGAACAATTAGGCAAATCTAACCGTAACAAGTATAGAGCCATGTTCTACTATTTATTAGTAAAGCACTTTCGTAAAGCAAGTATGTATAAGTAATTTTAATTACCGTACTAATAACTTAATATTGGCTGCCTCATAATTATGAAGCGGCCTTTTTTTTATACTTAATTTAACCCAAAGCTATGGATTGGAACGTATTAGATTCTATAAGTCAAGTAGACACATTAATAGAAAAGTCCAAGAGTAATAAGATTGTCATATTCAAGAATAGTACGACTTGTGGTATAAGTCGTATGGTATTGAAGAACTTTCAGAGAGAAGTAGACTCTATGGATACTAATGATATAGAATTCTATCTATTAGACTTATTGTCATACAGGAGTGTCTCAAGCTATATCGCAGAAAAGTTAGATGTAAGACACGAGTCACCTCAGATGATAGTCATACAAGATGGCAAGGTCATACATCATGATTCTCATAGTCGTATTACTGCCTCATCGGCCCTGTAATACTGATTTTCTTATTTCTTTTTTCTTGTAGGAAGCTGCCCAGGGACTCCTTTCTTATCTTTCTCTTGCACAGAATTGGAGTTATCAGTAGACCCAGTCGTCTTAGCAGTGTTAGCATTATAAGTCTTAGTGAATAATTTTAATAAGTCTCCTTGCTGTACCTGATCTTTAAGTTGCATACCATTAATGATAGATAACTCTTTTAAGTCTTTGCTATCAGCACCTAATTGCTGTAGAGCTTGCTGCAGTGTTCCAGTTCTTGTAACTTCTCTTACATCTATTCTTGTAGGCTGTACATTGATCTTGGACTGATCTGTGAGCTTAGCAAAGTTGGTCATTGTTCTCTTGAAGTAATTAGAATACTTGCTAAAGTCGGTCTTAGAAGATATCCCGTGAAATAAATATATCACATTATTATACTGTATAAAATAACTCAATAATCTCGTAGAAGCCGCTGCTTGCCCACCTTGCTGCTGCTGCTGCGGATCAGGTATCTGATCAGATACCATAGCAATAGCCGGAAACCCATTGACTGTAGTCTTAGCAGATTCTACAACATTGAGATTGTGCTGCTTAACTGTTGCCTGAGCAGCTGCGTCGAGTGACTTTTCTTGTGATAATGTGAATATCATAAGAGCCTTACCATCATCTGGAGCTATCTGAACCTGTGCCGGTGAGTTATATAACTTCCACCCTTGAGGATAAGGAAACTGAAACAATAATTCTGGATGGTAGAATACCCCATTGTCCGTATACCCTTGACGTGGATCTTCACCATAGACGATGCCATTGATCATCTGTAGATATTCTTTTCTTCTTACCTTGAGTGCTGATCTGTCGAGGTTCTTCTGAGCCTCATCAGATAATTGGTGTACTCGGCTGTACCTATTACCCGGATCAGGGTGTGTAGACAAGAAACTAGGGATAGACTGCCCTGAGTCACCTTGTAACCTCTTGAGCGTATTGAAGAAATCTGCCATCTCGTGGCTATCATACCCTACTGCTGTAGAGTATTCTACACCTAACTCATCTGACTGACTCTCATGATCTCTTCCAAACTTTAAAAACAACAAACCCAATCCTTGGCTTGCCTCACCAGCAAATTCTCTAAACTTCTCACTAGCTATAACTCCAGCCATAAATCCTAACTGCCCCAGCATCTGCTGCGTCTGCTGCTTAGCAGAATGCCTTGCTGTAATGTGTCCTATCTCATGACCTAAAACGCCCATGAATTCTGCTTCATTATTAAAATGTGCCATAATGCCTCTCGTAAAGTACACATAGCCACCTGGCACTGCGAATGCATTGACAACAGGGCTATCCAGCAATCTGAAACTGTATGTCAACTCCGGCCTATGAGAGATAGCTCCCATAGACTTACCTTTAGTATTAATGAAGTCCTGAAGATTCTGGTCATTATATAGACCATATTGTGCAATAATAGCAGGATCCGACTGCTGGCCCAGTGCCGCCTCTTGGCTCTCGCTCATCAACATAAACTCTTTCTTACCAGTAACTGGATTTCTAGCGCAAGAACTTATGAATGTTGTCATCACGAAGATTATAAACAATCTAAAAATCATATTTCTCATAGTACTTTTGATGTAAATGTTTGCTAAATATTAAATACTTTTATGCGTGAAAAGACACTTCTCGTCTTATTTCTAATCTTTAGACGATCTTTTTCGCATAAGTTTTGCTGTAAAGTTATAATTTAAAGTTTTAATAACTATTAAGTAAGGTGTACTTGAACCTACGAACTAAAATTCCTTCCATATTCACATTGATGAACCTATGTTGTGGTTTTTCTGCTATTCTTATGGCAGACCTGCACATGAGTTCTATTATGTTGTTATTAGGGATGTTTTTTGATGTTATAGATGGATTAGCGGCAAGAATGCTTAAGGTACAGTCTAAGTTAGGCGCTCAGTTAGATTCATTTGCTGATCTCGTGAGCTTTGGACTTGCACCCGCGTACTTGTACACACAGTTAATTCCGAGTGATAGATGGTTCTATTATATACCTGCTTTTTTTATACTGATAGGCAGTACGCTAAGATTAGCCATATTTAACCTCAGGCCAAGTACTACCCATTTCATAGGACTTCCTACGCCTGCAAGTGCTTTCTTTATTATAGGTATATTTATAGGAGTAGAATTTGGTAGCGAATTTGTCCAGTCGATTATTGGTACACCTTCTATCTATATTCTTATACCTATGATCCTTATGATGCTTAACTTAAGTAGGATGAGGATGTTCTCATTCAAGCAGATGGGTATTAATCAAGGATATAGGCTATTTATACTTATATCATTGGTGACTTTCGTTTTCTTGACTATATATAACTTTAAACTATCGATGCCGATAGCAGTTATCTTATATGTTATATTATCATTGATACATAGTATCAAAATTCAAAAATAAATTCTCAGTATCCCCCATGGCTATTATTATAACAGACGAGTGTATAAACTGCGGAGCTTGCGAGCCAGAATGCCCTAATACAGCAATATACGAAGGTGGTGTAGAATGGTCCATCAATGACGGAACATCTATCACGGGAATGTACAAACTTGAAAATGGGAACATGGTCGATGCTACTGCACCGCAGAAACCTGTAGAAGATGACTATTATTACATCTCTCCAGATAAGTGTACAGAGTGCCAAGGCTTCCATGAGGAACCACAGTGTGCAGCTGTCTGCCCAGTAGATTGTTGCGTACCAGACGAGGACAGAGTAGAGACTGTAGAAGAACTATTAGCTAAAAAAGCCAATCTGCACTTATAACTCCTTAAGACTTTACATTCCACAGTAGTATAATTTTTGTGTTTATTAATTGATGACTATATCTGATCTCTGGTATGGATCTTTGTCATACTATTTAATCACACTCCTGCATTTCTTGATAAACGGATAGTCATTTCTTGATAGGGATACTACATAATATTATTATGTGATTGTGATCATCTAATAATGTGAAACCTCCTATAGAACAAAAAAAATCCACCCTTACGAGTGGATTTTTTTCTTAGAAGTACTACTTCTATTTGTTGACTTAGTAATTTTCTACTGAGTCAGATGGATTAGGTGGTAATTATACCCCTAACCATCCTTCGTATTCTTCATCGTATCTTTTGCGTATCACACTGGATAATCGCTTCGGAGACTTTTTGAAGAGACGGGTTAGGTAATTAATGAATTTGTACATGGGTAATTATTTTATAATTTGCTTTACACTTAATTAGACGAAGGAAAACACCAAAAGGTTTGCATCAAAAAGATTATTTAACATAATATTTTGAAAATAATGGAACTTTCGACAGTTTCTTTACTCAAAGATAAATGAAATTCTAATCCAAAGCGACACATATTAAAATTATTTTTAATATGTAAAGTGTTAAATATTGATTCCTACAGAGGAAACTGAATATGCTGAAACATCAATATATAAGAGATCATAGACTCCTGTGACCTGTCTTCATAATAATTTATACATATTATAGATTTGTCTTATAGGAATTTTCATATCATTGTAGTGATTAAAGTAACAAGCAAATGTTTTATAAAACTATTTTATCGCTATTCTTGATTTGTCTTTGCATTGCATGCAAACAAAGTCAATCAGAGAACACTACCTTATCTAAAGATATAAGCATACAGCAGGCAGCACAACTTCATTCTGAAGGA
>CALLAG010000024.1 GCA_938002705.1 uncultured Saprospiraceae bacterium
CTAAGTGGCGCTATGGAATTAATAATAGAACTGAGACAAGATGCCCGTAACGAAAAGAACTGGGGGGTATCTGACAAAATAAGAGACGGCTTAGCTAAGAATAACATTACGATCAAAGACGGTAAGGATGGAACTACTTGGAACATATCTTAGATTAAGAAATATCACAAAAAATAAAATATATGATAAAATATATATGTCTTCTTCTAATAGGTTTGGCGTTCTTCAGTTGCAAAACAGATACACCAGCACCAACGCCTACTACCAAGAAAGCTCCTGTAAATATCCCTGCCTTTAACCAAGATAATGCATATAATTTTATAGAAAAGCAATTGAGTTTCGGTACACGTGTCCCTGGCACACCGACTCATACCGAGTGTAAGGAATGGATCGTAGAGACTATGAGATCATATGGAGCTACAGTAACTGAACAAGACTTCATAGCTAACATACATACTGGTGACAACTGGGCATCTACTAATATCATAAGTCAATTCAATCCTGATATAAAAGACAGAATTATACTAAGTGCTCACTGGGACACGAGATTTAAAGCAGAACAAGATCCTGATGAATCTATGCAAGATAAACCCATCTTAGGAGCTGATGACAGTGGAAGTGGCGTAGGCGTATTGATGGAGGTAGCACGTATACTATCTGAGAATCCTGTCGACTTAGGTGTAGATATCATATTCTGGGATGCTGAAGATCAAGGTGATAATGGAGGAGTGCCTGAGACATGGTGTTTAGGTTCTCAATATTGGTCTAAAAATAAGCATGACAAAAACTATAGAGCCAAATTTGGTATCAACGTAGACATGGTAGGCGCTAAGAATCCTATGTTTGGTCAAGATACTTATTCTATGCAATACGCCAGCGGTACGATGAATAAAGTATGGACTCTAGCACAACGTATGGGTTACTCTGATATGTTCGTCAGCAAACCCACTGGTGGATTATTAGACGACCACTACTTTGTCAATGCTATCGCAAGAATTCCGATGATAGATATTATCAATCACGATGGCACATCATTCCAAAAATGCTGGCATACACACTGTGATGATCTATCTGTCATAGACAGAAGAAGCCTTAGAGTGGTGGGACAAGTTCTCACTGCAGTCATTTACAAAGAATCCACAGGCAACTTATAACACGTATACTGCATAGTATACTATGTATACTAATCTGAAAAAAATTTACTTAAACAAATTTTATAAAATGAGAAAAAACATTTACCTGGTAGCAATTCTATTTCTAACTTTTCTTACTTCTGGTATGTCCCAGAGAACTGCAGTTATGTCTAAAGTAACTGCTACATGGTGCACTAACTGTGGCACATATGGCTGGAGCTTAATGGAAGACCTAAAGTCTGAATACCAAGCTAATGGCACTGATGCATTAGTATTAGGTGTACACTATAGTGGTAATCTACAGTCCGACTTAGGCAAGTGGTTTTCTTCTAACTTAGGTTTCTTCGGTCAGCCGCAATTTTTTGTAGCTAATGAGAGATACCCAGTTACAAGCGGAAGTTGGCAGACACAGATTGAAGGAATAAGAGAGGGCATATCTAGATATGTCAATGATGATCCTTCATTTACTTCCACATCTATACGTACTTCTGATAATATAGATACTAACGGAGATTTCAATATCTCTATCGATGTATCTCATGATGGGAACACTTCAGAAGATCTTTATCTTTCAGTATATATATTTGAGAATAATGTAGAAGACGTGCAGGCATCTCAGCAGGGTGTTGTCATGCATCCTAATGTATTAAGAGAATCTGTAACTGATGAGTTTAGTGGTGATCAGATTGTTTCTGTAGGAGATGCAGCACAAGACATGAACTTCAATTATACTTGGACTCCTAATTCTGATTATAATATTGATAATGTAGGTGTCCTTGCTATCGTATGGAGAAAAGTCGGTGATGACTACATTATGGACAGCTCTACTGCGATAAAAGAATGGTCTTCTCAGTTATCATCTACAGAACAGTTTGTAGATAACGACTTCACTGTACTCAATAGCAACAACACAATCGAAGTATACTCTAACGAGTCAGGAACATACCAAGCTCAATTAGTTAATGCACAAGGCCAGGTTATATTGCAAAAGAAATTTGCAGATAGAACTACTCTATCATCTGATAATCTTAGCTCAGGATTGTATATCCTATCTATATCACAGAATAATAAGCAGATCAGCTATAAGTTATATATCGACTAAGCTCGATTCCACACATAAAAATTAAGATAGAAGTCATTCACAGTAGTTGTGGATGACTTCTTTTTTAGGGCAAAACACGATTAATGGATTGCTGGAGGACAAGATTCATGAGTACTACTATAACTATTATTTCTCTAATCCTGCTTTCTCGAAATCTTCTAATCCTGTTCCGACCTTCTCTACATATAGGGCAAAACACGATTAATAGATTACTGGAGGACAGGATTCTTAAGTATCGTTAGAACTATTATTTCTTAAAAATCTTGTTTTCTCGAAATCCTCTTAATCCTGTT
>CALLAG010000025.1 GCA_938002705.1 uncultured Saprospiraceae bacterium
TAATTGATATAACATTATGTTTCCTTTCTGAAAAAATTCATATAACTACTCTTATATTCACGCATCTGGATCACAAAGCTATAAAAAGCTAAAAATAAGATATAGAAGTGATTTAGAAACATAATGTTAATTCCTATGCAACTCATTGAAAAACAACTCTTCATAAAATTTAATCCCCATAGCTATGGCTATGCAAATGAAATATTACATCGATTTGTATTCCAAGCAGTTACATATCATTTTAACCTACGTTTTTAAATCACTTCATAATGATAACGAGACCCGACATATCAGACTACCCAGAATTCCAACGAAAATATATCGCCTTAGTTCCTGACGACGTCATCCCTTTCTTACAAGAGCAAAAAAGGATGTTTCTGGACTATATCGTTAACTTAACGGATGCACAGCTCGACCATAAATATGCTGACGATAAATGGACGATAAGACAAGTGATACTGCATATCATCGATACGGAGCAGGTATTCACCTACAGAACATTGGCGGTAAGCAGAGGAGATACTCAGAATCTGTCAGGATTTGATCAAGATATCTATATCGACAACTATAATTCTGCGCATCTCATGCAGAGCTACTTGCACAAGTTCTTTGCCGCTACAAGAGAGTCGTTTCTTACACTTGAAGAAGGTATGCAAGAAGCAGACTGGAATAAGGTAGGTAACATGAGTAGTTACACTATGAAACTCAGTGCCATGCCATATATGATAGCAGGACATCTCGATCATCATATGAATATTCTCAAAGAAAGATATTAGAAAACGATTTTGAAAATCTATCTCTCAGATACACTTAATTTCTTAAGCCATCTCAGCATTAAGCGGATTGTGAATGTCGTCAAGTTATTCACATCCTATCATATTACGAAAATCATGGGTAAGCCTGTACAGTGGGGTGTACCGATGACGATATCTATAGAACCCACGACGGCTTGTAACCTGAGATGTCCTGAGTGCCCAAGTGGCCTGAGGTCATTCTCGAGATCTACAGGTAATCTCAAAGCTGATTTCTTCAGAGACACGATAGACCAGATCGCCAATAAACTCATATACCTGATCTTCTACTTCCAAGGAGAGCCTTACATCAATCCTAAGTTTCTGGAGATGGTCAGATACGCTAATGACAAAGGCCTTTACACAATTACTTCCACTAATGGGCACTTCTTAGACGACGACAACTGTAGAGAGACGATAGAGTCAGGCTTAGACAGAATCATCATCTCCATAGATGGCACCACGCAAGAGACTTATGAGAGCTACAGAATCGGCGGTGACTTAGAGAAAGTCAAGCAAGGTGCCAGAAATTTAGTGGAGTGGAAGCAAAAACTGAAGTCAACGACCCCACATATCATCTTTCAGTTCTTAGTGGTCAAACCTAATGAGCACCAGATAGATGACATATACAAATTAGCTGATGAGATAGGTGTAGATGAAGTCAAACTCAAGACAGCTCAGATCTATGACTATAAGAGTGGTAATGATCTTATCCCGACTATAGACAAATACTCCCGTTATAGACGCCAAGACAATGGCCAGTATAAAATCAAAAACGAACTTCTGAACCATTGCTGGAAGCTGTGGCATGCTTGTGTCATAACTTGGGACGGCATGATCGTTCCCTGCTGCTTTGACAAAGATGCCAGTCATCGTATGGGACAATTAAGAGATGCATCATTCGAAGAAATCTGGCAGAATGACAATTACTTAAAATTCCGACAATCCTTACTCAAAGGACGCGATTCTATAGACATATGCCAGAATTGTACAGAAGGATGTAAGGTGTGGAGTTAAGTCCATCATTGCACAGTACATCAGTTTTATTTTTCCTAACTTTGAATTAGAACGGCATTTAAGAGCACTATTTCCTGGATTTTCATTTTTTTATTCATTTTCATCAATTTTCGATGATTATGGTATAGTTTTTTAACGAATATGTTTTTGTTAATAGATCAGAGGTATGCACCATAAAACGATAATACAAGGTAGGATAGAGTTTGGAAATGAGAAAACCTTTGAGAAGGCAAAACGTATGTACGTCACCCGTACAGAAAACTACTACAAAAATGATGTTCTCTTCACAACAGAAGAAATCTTCTTCGAAGAAGATTACCACCTCTCGATCCCAAGATATGTCAAACAAGTCTATGATAAGGCCTACAAGAATACAGCTGCCTTATTAGGATACATTGTACAATTTGGTGTATCAGGAGAATTGAATATGTGGCTGCTCGAAGAAGGCAAAATCCTACATGCAAGTAAGATGGAACCAGATAGTGACAAGGTCGCCGTGCAATCATATATAATGGGTAAAAATCTTATAGATGAGAAAGGTCAAGAAGAAGAAGCTATAAGATTGCTCAATAAGGCAATAGAGAAATATGATAGGCATGCTCAAGCCTATGAGAGAAGAGCCAAGGTTAACTTTATCATGAAGAAAGATCATGATGCTCTTAGAGATTATAATAAGAGCATAGGCTTAGATCCTGATAATCCATATGCCTATTTTGGGATGGCAGAAGTACTGATTAGTAAAAAAGAGTACGCAGAAGCAACAGAAGCTCTCGGTCTAGCGATCAAAAAATCTGTTGCCTTACAAGACATCCACTGGAAATCTCGTAAACAAAAAGGTAAAATCCATCTTCAACTCAAAGAATACGAAAAAGCGAAGTTTGAACTTAAATTATTTGCAAATAGAAATTTTCCAGAAGATCATCCTAATTACAAACTTAAGAACGATGCATTTTTTGATTACGGCATAGCTCTTATGGAATTAGAAGAATATAACGATGCTGTAAGTGCATTCGAGTCATCATTAGACTTAGATGCTGCTGCTGGTAAGAAAATCAATCCTAAGCGCCTAAGATATCGAGGGTTAGCTAAGCATAAAGCGGGTAAGAATGGATTCAAAAAAGATATAAAAGAAGCTGCTGACTTAGGGGACAAGGAAGCTAAGGCACTTCTCAAACAATTGGCATAATTCTATCTATACGTACAATACTATCTATCTTACGTTCGTATTCTATTTTATCTAACCAAAGATAAGTCTCTATGAGGTACTATAGTCTTATACTGTGCATGCTATTCTCCATGACATTCTATGCTCAGAATGTCAATACCCTTCCTGATTCTAAGACCCAAAAAAAATACGACAAAGCCTACAAGTGCCTTAAGGAGAAGGACGAAACCAAATATCTCGACAAGATCAAAGAGATCATGGACTTATATCCTGACTACATAGATGGTCACAAAGACTTAGCGATGTACTACCTAAGTAAAGGTCAGAAAGATGATGCCTATCCTCATATCATGGTACTCGCTAATCAAGATGATAAGTTAAGCGCCAGAGTCGGTGGAGAACTCATGGATATATATGCTGAGAGAAAAGAATTCGATAAAGCGATCGCTACGGCACAGAAGATAATGGCTGACAATAGGCTTAGAGAAGACAGTAAAGCAAGGCTAAATCGCCGAATCAAAGAGTTTGAATTTAGAAAAAACGCTTATGCTAATCCAGTCCCTTTCTCACCAGAAAAACTGGATTCTACCATCAATACTTTAGACTCTGAATACCTTCCAGCATTTAATGCGGATGGATCTGTTATGATTTATACCACAAGAAATACAGAAGGTAATAACATACAAGAAGACCTCTATATATCCCAGTTAAAAGAAGATGGTCAATACAGTCAAGGTCGACTTATAGAAGAATTAGCCACTGAAGAAAACGAGGGTGCTCATACATTCTCTAAGGATGGTACCATCCTCATATTCACAGCATGCGACAGAAGAGACTCTAAGGGAGGTTGCGATCTCTACATAAGTTTTCTTAAAGCCAATGGCTGGTCAGAACCTCGTAATCTCGGACCCACTATTAACTCAAGATATTGGGACTCACAACCTTGCCTATCATCTGATAACAAAACACTATACTTCACAAGTAAAAGACCTAAAGGTTATGGCGATAATGATATATGGATGAGTCAACTCAAAGACATAGGTGGCTGGGGAGAGCCTGTTAACTTAGGCCCTACTATCAATACGAAAGGCAACGAGCAAAGCCCTTATTTTCATCCTGATAACACAACACTATACTTCGAATCAGATGGACATATAGGTATGGGAGGTGGAGATCTATATATGTCAAGAATACAAGATAATACATGGTCAGAACCTGTGAACTTAGGTTACCCCATCAATAATGAATTTCACCAAGGAGCCTTATTTGTAGACATCAATGGCAATAATGCTTACTATGCTAATGAAGATACTTCTGCGACTATAGAACATTTGGACATATACAAATTTGAATTGCCTGAGGACGTAAAACCATTAGCCAGTTCTTATTTTAAGATTAATGTAATAGACGCTATAAGTAAAAAACCGATTGTAGCTCTTGTAGAATTAAGAAATCTGGATAACGGCAGCTTAAGTGTACAAAGAACTAATAGCGATGGAAGCTCGATGTCTACAGTAACCCCGGGTAATTTTGCAGTTACCATCAATAAGGACGGTTACGTCTTTCATTCCGAGAATATTAATATCTCAGAAGGCAATGATAACCTCGATCCACAGACATTCGATATAGAATTATATCCTATTAAAGAAGAAGTCACGACTGTCTCTTCAGAACCTATCATCTTAGAGAACATTTTCTTTGAATCTGGGTCGGCGACACTATTAGAAACTTCTAATTACGAAATAGAAAAACTCTATCAACTGCTCGCTTCTAATGAAGGCATGAAAATAAAAATCATAGGACATACTGATAATGTAGGCTCTGATTCTGATAATATGAGATTATCAGACGCAAGAGCAAGATCAGTATATGATGTCCTCATAGAGAAAGGTATAGACCCCTCACGAGTATCATACACTGGTATGGGAGAGACACAACCCATAGCTGACAATGAAACTCCAGAAGGTCAAAGAGCTAACCGTAGAACAGAATTTATAATAATCCCATAACAAGCGATGGCAAGAAAGAAGAAAGTATATCCTGATGTAACTATCACAGGTATAGCAGATAAAGGTATGGCTGTAGGTAGAGACCCAGAAGGTGTCGTCTACTTCGTACAAGGAGCCGTACCTGGTGATGTAGTAGATGTCCTCGTCCTAAGAAAGAAATCTTCTTACAGGAAAGGTATCGTCAAAGAATTCAAGAAATATTCTGACGAAAGAGTACAACCGTTCTGCAAGCACTTCGGTATGTGTGGTGGCTGTAAGTGGCAAGACTTAAGCTACCAGTCTCAATTGAAATATAAAGAGAAAGTTGTCACAGATGCATTCAGCAGATTAGCAGGCATCACAATAGGAGAATCACGACCTATAATGGGCTGTAAGGAAACAGAACATTATCGTAATAAGATGGAGTACACATTCTCATCACGTAGATGGGTATCTCAAGAGGAGTTAGATAAAGATGAAGAAGTCAACTTCGGTCAAGCCGTAGGTTTTTTTAAGGCTGGACAGTTTGACAAGATAGTACCTATCACAAAATGTCACTTACAAGAAGACCTCTCTAATGATATCAGAAATTATATAGACGAAGTAGCACAGAAGGAAGGGTGGACTTATTATAACATCAAAGAACATCATGGCTTCTTACGGAACTTACGTATAAGAAATGCAACAACAGGAGAGTGGATGGTCATCGTCGTATTCGCAGAAGATAATGACGAGCAGATACAGTTTCTAATGGATTTGATAGAGAAGAAGTTTCCACAGATCACTTCCCTATCCTATATTATCAATAAGAAATTCAACGATACCATTAATGACCAGGAAGTGATTACTTACTCTGGCAAAGACAGTATCAATGAGAACTTAGGACATATACAATATCGTGTAGGTACTAAGTCATTTTTTCAGACCAATACAAAGCAAGCGAAATTACTTTATGATCAGATCGTAGAGATAGGACAATTCGACAAAGATGATATCGTCTATGATCTGTATACTGGACTCGGAAGTATAGCACTCTATGTCGCTGATAAGTGCCAGAAGGTTATAGGCATAGAAGAAATCAAAGAAGCGATAGATGATGCAAATCTTAATAAGGATCTTAACAATATAGACAATGCCTTCTTCGAAGTAGGAGATGTCAAGGATGAGTTCAATGGACACTTCATATCTAAATATGGCACTCCAGATGTGATCATAGTAGATCCTCCACGTCCAGGATTACATGCCGATGTCGTCAAAACGATATATGATGCTGCTGCCCCTAAGATTATATACGTCAGTTGTAATCCGTCAACTCAAGCAAGAGACATTAGCCTACTAAGTGACAAATATAAAGTGGATATCATGCAACCAGTAGATATGTTCCCTCATACACATCACATAGAAAATATTGCTTTACTTACATTAAAGTAAATAAGAACCTAACATGGAAGAAATCAAATCCACAGAAAAGCTATTCCTCATAGAGCAGAGTATAAAAAAATTTATCCCTATCATCAATAAGGCTGCAGATGCTATGAGAGCGAGTGATATGAGTCAGTACCCTATATTCATCATGCACAAGCAAGTTATCGCATTAGGCTTATCACTCATAGAAAGAAGTCCCAATTCTGAGTGGGCTATCAATGTCTCTAATCTGGAAGAATTCGTCAGTAAGCAATTGATATTTGAGAATAAAGTCGAAGAATTCAAGGCCA
This sequence comes from uncultured Saprospiraceae bacterium, assembly GCA_938002705.1. Taxonomy (GTDB): domain Bacteria; phylum Bacteroidota; class Bacteroidia; order Chitinophagales; family Saprospiraceae; genus RFSX01. Next base: position 6,677 of record CALLAG010000025.1, read on the forward strand.
CCTATAAGGACCCTAAAGAGTATAATTGCTTCTTTGTGTTGAGTGACCTGGGAGCCCAGTTTTTGTTCTTGGCTAAGTAAGAGTAGAATTATTAGATAAAATTACTTGGTCGCTAAGGCGTTAGCTTCAGAGTAGATCATCTCACCAAAAGGCACGACAACATCATATCCTTTGCCTGAGAAGTAGGCTTTAGCATATTCTTCACCCTCAGGCGTCGCAGCTAATATAAAGTCGCCACCCCATGCTCCGAGAGACTTAATACCTCCATTGAAGTCAGAGAAGGTCGTTGCCTTGATAGGTTCCAGGCTCATATGCTCGGCCACCACGCTTTCATGCTCTGTGATAAGAGAGATAAATTTTGTTATCGTCGTACAAGAAATGATACTTTCTGTTATCGCGGTTAATTTCTTAACCATGGCTTTCTTCTGCTTAGCATTCTTGAGGTAGTACTTGATAGCCTCATCAGAAGATTGCTTCTTATTAGTGAATACGAAGAATAACTTATCAGAAAATGGCGGTGCATACTCTATCGGTGTATAACTAATGTCATCTCCATCTAACTTATAAGTGATAGGGTCATCAGATCCAGCACATGCCACATCATAACCAGAACCATTAGATATATTAAAGTGAAGGAGTAGCGGATTAACATCTGCCCACTGTGCTACGAGGTATGTAAGAGTAGAACTTGACCCTAAGCCCCAGTTTTTATCGAATTGTAGTGTCGTCTTTACATCAAAGCCATTCCACTTAGACAAAAACTCAGAATTAAGTCTTACGGCACCTTTAAGTAATTTCTGGAGATATTGAGATTTTTTCTCGTCAGTTGTCTTGACAGAAGAGAAATCCATGATGGATATCTGAGCAGAGAACCACTCATTACCATCTATATCATAACTTTTCCAATAGAGATCAGACTTTCTCGTCGACTTCACCTTCATGATCTGACCATACTTGGTAGGTATTGCCAGAGCAAGTGCCCCATCAAGTACAGCGTACTCTGAGGTCAGAAGTAGTTTCCCGTGTCCGTAATGATCTTTGATTGGTATCTTATTTGATCAAAAAATTACAAAGTAATTACGAAAGTATAGAACTTGGGGAACTTATTATAGAATAACAAATTAAATTAACTCTTATATGTATACAATGATGTAATCATCTCATAATATCGCTACATATCAGCCTCTATACTAATAAATCAACAAGACTATCATTTAGAATCTTTTGAGGGGTGGAGAATCAGGCCTGTTCTGCAATATATTATTCATTGCCTTATGGACGAACTTATCAAAATTCAATATTTGCTTCTCATTGAGCAATGATCTGATATCATTGAAGTGCTCATAAGTCAAAGTAATTTTCTTAGTATCTAATGCTGTAATAGAATCCAATAGGCTATCAAAATTCTCTAGTCTACTATCAGTCTTAAGTGCTGAAAAGTATGATCTTAGGTAGTCTTTCTGACGATGGCTGATAACACCCATCTCCTTACCATGTTTCTCAGCCAAATTATAGAATATGGCTTTCTGATCACTATCTAACTCTAATATATCCACTGCACGCTCTCTGAAGTGTGGACCTTTAGGAGGTCCATAACGACCGGGCTTAGGCCCTAAAAGCAATAGAGCAATCAATCCTAAATTCAAAAGAAGGAGAGCCAACATCCCATATTTGTAGAACTGCAACCTATCCATTAGCTATAGATTTTGTAATCAGAAATTAAGGAACTGCTTTCAGCATCTGATTCATAAGCTTCGGATCTATCTGCTGAGTTAATATTATCAACAATAACAATAGTGTTAATCGCTAACAAAAGTGATGCGGCTACCATTAATCTTTTTATCTGTCTCAGTGGTATAATTCTCCCAGTTTCAACATCTAATTGATTAGTAATATTATCTAATAATTGTGGGTTAGGTGACAGCCTATCCAGATGCTTAAGGTTAGATAGTATTTCTTGTGTTATGTCATTTTTGTTTTTCATAGAAAAATCGACTTATTGAAAATTAGACAATAATTATTTAATAATCCTTCGGTCAGGGTATTTTTTGTTTAATCGTTCTCTCAGTTTTCCTTTAGCTCTTTGTAGTAATGACTCTACTGCCTTTAGTGATAACTGCATGATATCCGCTACTTCTTGACGTGGTAGATCTTCTATATAGCTTAATATGATGGTGGTCTTCTCCCTATCTGAGAGTAAGTCTATCTCATAGAGTACAGAGTCTATGGCTTCATTATCTATCATTAGGGATAGTCCATTCTTATCTGTCTTGAGTTGATTATAAGAAGAATCCACCTCTAGTGTATTATTATGGTTTTTATTTTTCTTGATAGCATTCAACGATGTATTAACAGCAATCCTGTAGATCCAAGTTCTGACTGCTGCATTACCTCGAAACTTTGAAGCATTACGGTGTATACTCAAGAATACATCTTGGGTTATTTCTTCAGCAGATTGGATGTTTTTTACATATCTAAAAGCGATATTATAGACAGATTCGCTATAGATGTTGTAGAGTTCGATGAATGCACTTCTATCGCCGTTTTTGATAAGTCCGATAAGTAAGTTGTCATCCAAAATAGTGGATCAATTTTTTGAGTTTAGTTGGGCAAATCAACCTAATCTAAACTTAGCGAGGAATTCTCTTACGGCACTGAAGGATACGATCTCATCAGCGAAGTGCTCTAAAGCTGCTACCTCCTCATCTTTAGTTGCTTTGAGTTGGTTCAAGATATTCTGTAGGTGCATCTTCATATGCCCTTGCTGTATACCCGTTGTTACTAACGATCTCAAAGCAGAAAAATTCTGAGCAAGCCCTGCTACAGCTATGATACTCATCAGTTCTCTTGCATTTGGATTACCCAATAATTCTAAAGACCGCTTAGCGATAGGATGTAATGATGTCAATCCTCCTACCGTACCTACAGCAAGAGGTAAGTCTATCCAGAACTTAAAGTAATTATCCTTAACCTCACAATGACTCAGACTACTATATTGTCCATCCTTAGCGGCGTAGGTATGGCCACACGCTTCTATCGCTCGGAAGTCATTACCTGTTGCAATGACGACAGCATCTATACCGTTATAGATTCCCTTATTATGTGTCGTTGCTCTATATGGATCTATCTCTGCTATCTTGACTGCCATATAAAACTTAGCTGCGAAGTCTTCAGCTGTCATCCCATGAGGAAACTTACCTAACTTATCTACTGGACATTCTACACTTGCTCTCACTATACAATCTGGTGTATAGTTAGACAAGATACTCATGATAATATTTATATCCTTTTCTTGACCTATGAAGTCTTCAGAGAAGTGGAAGTAAGATTTCAAAGATTTAGAAAACTGCTCTAAGCAAGTATTTATAAAATTAGCGCCCATAGAGTCACATGTCTCAAATGAGGCTCTGAGTTGATATAATCCTTTTTGCTTTTCTGTAAGATTGATTAATTCAATATCCATGATACCTCCTCCACGCTTGACCATACTTTCCGTGAATGTGAAGCACTCTTCTATGAGCACCTTCTTGATATCATCAAAGTAATACTGCAACTTACTTCCATCGCCATGCCATATGAAATGTACCTGGCCTAACTTGACTGTAGAGATCACTTCTGTCTTAAATCCTCCCCTATCCATCCAAAACTTAGCTGCTGCAGATGCTGCTGCAACGACAGAACTTTCTTCTATCACCATCGGGATACAATAAGTCTCACCATCGATTACAAAGTTAGGTGCTACCCCGAATGGCATCGGAAAATTGCTTATCGTATTCTCACTGAAGTTATCTAATATTTTCTGTTGATCTTCGTTGCTATGCCAGTAACTCTGTAACTCACTGATGACAGTCTCAGGATCTTTGAAGAAGTTCTCCACCATCCACTTGATCTTACC
>CALLAG010000026.1 GCA_938002705.1 uncultured Saprospiraceae bacterium
TTGATATATGGATTAGGTGTGCTGATTATGACTATGAAATTTCTCGATGCATTATTCAAAGTCATCAATATGATAGGGCAGGGTAAGAAACAAAAGATCGGCGAGAATACATTAGTCTCACATTCTGGTAACGTTCCTTCATCATCGTTCTTCAGTTACATATTCTGGAATGATAACGATAATAAGAAAAGCACAGAAGTCCATAGCACCATCATCAATCACGAGCTGGTACATGTAAGACAGTGGCATAGCTTGGATGTGATATGTATGGAGATTCTCGTTATCCTGAAGTGGTTTAATCCGCTTATCTATTTGTTCCGTAAGAGTCTGAGATTGACACATGAGTATATAGCAGATAAGTATATGGCGGCACAGACAGACAAGCTCAGCTATGCACATATCTTAATCAGTCAGAATCAAGGCGATTCTAAATTACCACTTAGTAATACTTTCTATTCTGATATAAAGGAACGCCTATCTATGATGGGTAAGTTGAATAGCAGCTATTGGAGATTGTCCAAAGGGCTCATGATTATACCTCTATATGCTGCACTATTAAGTCTGTTCTCATTTAATTTCATAGATCATATTCCTGGTGTTACTGATAATATGCAACAGCTAAATGCAGCTTATGACAAGATAGAATCTAAAGAGGTAGTGAGCTTAGATCAGATCATGGGCCAAGGTCCACTTGCAAGTAGTATGGATGGATTGACGGCGGAGCAGCAAAAGAACCTTATCATATTCCGATGGGGAGATATGATGTATAATAGTGATCCAGAAAAAGTGCTAAGTGATGGTACACTGTTTCATCAGGATAGTATTTCAGGGTTTTCATTAAGGACTAGCCTTGAGAAAAAGCCAATGATATATGCTAATAATGCTTATTGGTATGACTACCAATTTGATGTAACATTTCATAAGTATGACCAATCTTATACCCATACAGTAAAAGTCAATGAAGATTATGATGGTGAAAAATGGGAAGATATTTCATCTGATATTGATCCTGATAAGATAGTGATAGAGAATCTCAAAGTTGCAGGAGAGGGAAGCCACCTTGATTTTTATTTTGTTTTTGAAGTTGATAATAATAGCAGTTTAAAGGATTTTGGCAACTTGGGATTATATCGATATGAAGTGAACGGTAAAGTATACGTATTTAATCGATATTCATATGGACGATTTGACACGGAGGTGTCTTCGATCAAAAAAAATGATCTCATGGACTTAGTTAATACTAAGAACTGGATCAATTCCCTTAGTGATACTGTACAACATAATTTAAATAATTCGGTGGTGGAGATAGAGGTTGTCAGAGATATATTACTGGACTCATCCCAGCTTGAACAATCTCTGCAGATAGATCCGTTGATAAGCCGAGATTACCATAGTTCTGGCATGAACTCTATAAGCAGGATTACAGAAAAATTTATATATGATAAGACCATTAAAGGTCACCAAGAGATATTACTCGATTGGATCCATACATTAGATGACGGTGATGGATTTTATATCTCAGTATATAAGGAAGAGGAATATGGAGAGCGTATGGATTCTATCATATTTTCTGACAGCTTCAGATTGGATAAAGATAAAGCTGGGCCAGTTATATATGCATATAAGCTCTCGGAATACAAAAATCTTTATGAACCTAATATTAAGTTAACGGACAAATTTAGTAGCGCAGTAGAAGAGAGTAATTATCAGATTATATATCAAGCTAACGATAAGACCTTAGTCAAATTAGATAGAATGAATCCTGAGAATGAAAAAATTCTTACTGCATTTTCTGATGAGTCAAAGTTTGATATTATTCATATTCCTAATTATACAACTAAGCATAGAGTAGTCGAATATAAAGAAAATTATTTCTCATCTGATAAAAAGATTATTAGGCTATCCCCAGGATTAGATGATATAGATGTCCATCGACTACCTGAGTTTGAAGAGGATGAGAATCAGGTACAATTGAGTTGGGGGCAGATGATATCTTTTAATGAGCGTAATCGAAAGAACAATTTCTCAATCAAGCAATTCCATAATTCTCGTAAGCAATGGCTTAGGGCTAAAGTAGGATCTGAAGAGCATAGTGTACAGCGATTTACAATATACATCATAGATAAATCTGATAATATTACAGCCTACCAATCAACATCGACTAAGGCCTATGAACTCAATAAGGTACTCCAAGATATACATGAAGAATCTTCAGTCTACATAGATGACATAATAATAGATGTAGATGGCGAATGGCAGCATGTATTAGAACGATTCTCTTTTGTACTAGAGTAGGGTATTTATAATTTAAATACCTTACCGACAAATCTATTAAGACCATCACGTATGTGCACGATATAAACTCCTGCTGGTAGATCTGATGCATCTACTGCTGTCTCCCTATTATCTATATTCTGTGTAAGGACCATCGCGTGATTACTATCGTATATTCTTAATGTTGACGTCGTTCTTTCGGGTTTATCTATCTTGATATTCATTATGGCAGCGATCGGATTCGGGTAGATGCTGATATAATCTGTATCATCTATGAGCTTATATTCTTCTTCATACTCAGGCGTGCATATCACATCTTCTTCTGGAATTTCTATGACATTGATTATT
>CALLAG010000027.1 GCA_938002705.1 uncultured Saprospiraceae bacterium
GGTATGTTCTGTGTTGTATTAAGCCTATTCGTATTCTACATATTCCAGACTAAGCACTTAATAGAATATCTACCACCCATACAGATTATATCATTCATCTTAGATTCTATATGGGTCTTCTGGGGCTGTTACTTAGTGAACAAAAGCTATCAGAGATTAGCTGTTAGCTGATTTCTATTTACGCCATTTGTTGTTTCTTAATCTTAATGATCACTGACTTAGATGCAGGCGTGTTACTCTTTCGTGCTTTCTGTTTGATAGATATGAGAACATTGGCCTCAGGGAAGTAGGTCGCTACACATTGTCTCGGTATGTTATAAGGTATGACTATAAAAGTTTTTGCGTGACGTGTGCTTCCATCATCATAATTGTATAGGTCGACGATATCTTTTTCCTTAAGGCCTAAGTCCTTCATATCCAATGGATTAATCATGATAATACGTCTCTCGTTCTCTATGCCTCTATACCTATCGTTGAGACCATAGATGGTTGTGTTAAACTGATCATGGCTGCGTATAGTCATCATCAGGAATTCGTCTTGGCCGATAGGTAATCCTGTATAATTGGATATCGAAAATTGGGCCTTGCCACTCGCCGTATCATAGCGATTTTCTCTGGCGCAATTAGGCAGATAGAATCCTGCTGGCTCTCGTACTCTTAGGTTATAGTTCTCAAATCCCTTAATCACTTTCTCTATATCATCTCGGATAAGGTCATAGTGCTTAGAGTATTTATCCCAATCTATATTTGTGTTTTTTAATGTCGCTTTCGCTAAATGACACACTATCGCCACCTCACTCATGAGCTTGTCAGAGACTGGTGTGAGACTGCCCCTACTTGAGTGTACGACCCCCATAGAATTCTCTACTGAGACGAACTGTTCTTCACTATTAACGATATCTACATCAGTACGACCAAGGCAGGGTAGGATTATGGCTTCCCTGCCATGTACTAAGTGACTCCTGTTAAGCTTCGTAGATACATGTACCGTTAGGTTGCAATTCTGCAGTCCTTGCGCTGTATAGTTCGTGTCAGGTGTCGCAGATAGAAAATTACCACCCATCCCAAAGAAAACTTTGGCTCTATTCTCATACATCGCTTCTATCGCTGATACTGTATCATAACCATGCTCACGAGGTGGATCAAAGTGGAAGACCTTCTTAAGGTTATCCAGCAGCGCAGTCGGTGGCTTTTCATAGATGCCCATGGTTCTGTCACCCTGTACATTACTGTGTCCTCTGACAGGACATGTGCCAGCTCCAGATTTTCCTACACTACCTTTCATCAGCAATATATTGACGACTTCTTTGATAGTGTTGACGGAGTTTCTGTGTTGTGTCAGTCCCATAGCCCAGCAGATAATGATCTTTTTCTTATCGGCTATCATCTGAGCAGCTTGCTCTATCTGTGATCTTTCGAGTCCCGTGGCAGCTATAAGTTTGTCAAGGTTGAGACTATCAAGATGAGCAATGTATGTATCGTATTGTTGCGTTTTTTCATTTATAAAATCATGATCTACGACGCCACCTTTTTCTCTTTCTATATTGATAAGCATTTTAGCTATGGCCTGTAAGAGAGCCATGTCTGCATTGATCTTGACCTGCAGGTAGAGGTCTGTGAGTTCTGTGCTTATACCCAGAATCCCCTTGAGTCTTTGTGGGTGATTGAATCCTATAAGGCCTGCTTCCTTGAGTGGATTGATGGTGATAATTTGGGCACCATTCGCTTTAGATTTTTCTAGTGCACTGAGCATTCTTGGATGATTAGTGCCAGGATTTTGTCCCATTATGATAACGAGATCAGTCTCATAGAAGTCTTCGAGTTTGACTGACCCTTTGCCTATACCCAGCGTCTCTGATAGTGCAGCGCCACTGCTCTCATGGCACATATTACTGCAGTCAGGCATATTGTTAGTCCCATAGGCTCTGACGAATAACTGATATAAAAAAGCCGCTTCATTACTGGTCCTTCCAGATGTGTAGAAGATGGCTTCATCAGGACTATCTAATTGATTAAGGTGCTTACCTATTTTGGCGAAAGCCTCCTTCCACTTGATCTCAGTATAGTGAGTAGCGCCTTCTGCAAGATACATGGGTTGCGCTATTCTTCCAGATCTACCTATCTCGTAGTCAGATAGTTGCGAGAGACTTTCTACGCTATTATCTGCGAAGAACTGAGGACCTAATTTCTTCTTAGTGGCTTCTTCAGCTATAGCTTTGGCGCCATTCTCACAGTATTCTCCTAAGCTACTTCTCTCATCGTCAGGGTCAGGCCATGCACATCCAGGACAATCAAGCCCCCCTTTCTGATTAAGATCTAATAGGGCCTTAGTACCTCTTGCCAGTCCAGTCTCAGCGATTATATGTCTGACTGATGATAGGATAGCAGGCACACCCGCCGCTGATTCTTTCGGGTTTTTGATTTTGACTCCAGTTAGTTTTTCTGAAGTTAGTGCTTCTTTGATCTCTTCTTCGTTCTTCACTTTTTAGATTTTTATTCTGTAATTGCCATTGTATACATTGAACCTATCCGACTTGGTAAATCCCACTAAGGTCACATCATATTCTTCTGCTAATGTAACGGCCAAACTCGATGGTGCTCCCACTGCAACTATAAATTGTACTCCGGCCATGATCGCTTTCTGAACCAATTCAAAACTGATTCTACCACTCAATAGAAGAATACTTTTTTCTAAAGGTAATTGATCTATCAGAAAATAATGTCCTATCAGTTTGTCTAATGCATTATGTCTACCGACATCTTCCTTGATAGTTAATATATTACCATTAGTATCACATAGTGCTGCGGCATGGAGGCCTCCAGTCTGTTGGAATATGTCTTGTTGTTTCCTTAAGCTGCTTGGCAGTGATTTTATAATATCTGCATCGACATTGAGTTGATGGTGAGTTGGTTCATACTCTGCGATTGTATTGATCGCCTCTATGCTGGCCTTGCCGCAGACACCACAGCTACTCGATGTATAGAAGTGTCTTGTTATTTTATCTAAGTCTATATCTACATTATCATTGAGATGAACGGTCACTTTATTTTCTGAGACCTTCATTTCTTTTACTGAGTCAGGAGATCCCAGGATACCTTCCGTAAATAAAAAGCCAGTAGCTAATTCTAAATCATCACCAGGAGTACGCATAGTGATGGATATATTTTTCTTTTTGGGAATATGGATAGATTGGATGCTTATCTCTAAAGGCTCTTCTATGGATATCTGATCTTCGATTTCAACTATTAAGTTGTCACTATGTTTGAAAATCAGAACTTTGTTTATAGCCTTGTTAAGCGATTCTATCATGTTGTAATTTAGCCATTTTTGGGTAATTATATGCTTTAATAATCTGATAATAGAACCTTAAAAAGCTAATGAATTAGACATTTAAACTAATTATTTACTTTTATTTAGATTTAATCCAGATAATTATATTTCTTTGTGATTATAATCAATTAATCGATTGGAGAAGCTCATAATATCTGAAGGCGAACGTGCCATAGTCATAGAAATAAAAGGTGATATAGAATTCCGTAAGTACCTGTTAGCCAATGGCATATCCTTAGGTACTGTCATCACTAAGAACTATAGTCCTGACTATACTAAGTTAATCAATTTTACTGTAGGCGGTAAGATGCTGAGTCTTAGAGCTACAGATTTTCATAGTATAGATCTTATAAAAATATAGTGATGCAACAACAAAACAGTATCGCTCTGGTAGGTAAGCCCAATTCGGGTAAGAGTTCTCTATTTAATCTCATCACTGGGATGAATCAGAAGATCGGTAACTATACCGGCGTCACAGTAGAAAGTAAAATAGGAAAGTACAAAGGCTATAATATCGTAGATCTTCCTGGCCTAAAATCTCTAAGATCTACTGCTCCAGAAGAAGTCATCGCAAAGTCAGAAATACTAAGATATGCCGAGTATGCATACCCCATAATATTTGTAGCTAACGGAATGCAGATGGAGGACAGTCTCTTACTCTTCTCTGAAGTAGCAGACTTAGAAGTGCCAGTAATATTAGTAGTTAACTACAAAGATGATCTGGAAAAAAATAGAATTCTAATAGATGAACAGAGCATAGCTGACCAGTTAGGTTGCGATGTCGTCGTGATGAATTCCAGAACTGGAGATGGCTTAGAAAAGCTCGAATCACTCATAGAAGACAACAGTTTTAAAATTCCTAATTCAGTATGTAGAAGTGCCTTCGATAGATTTGAAGGTGATGAGATCGAGAACATCTATAGAAGAGTCGTCTCGTTCCCTAAGCCGGAAGATGATGATCTGATCCAAGATAGCTTTCACAAGAGACAGAAGATTATCTCATCTATCATCAAGTCGACTATACAGCGAGATGAGGTCTATGATTATCTACAGACGACTAAGAAGTGGGATAAGATCTTACTTCATCCCATCTATGGGATGATAATATTTATGTTGGTGTTATATCTTGTCTTTCAAGCAGTATTTACAATATCTGCATATCCGATGGACTGGATAGATCAGGGTATGGCAGGCTTAAGTAGCTTAGTCAAAACTTCTATGCCAGACAGCTGGCTACAGGAACTTATCGCCGATGCCATCATACAAGGTATAGGCGGTGTGATTATTTTCATACCTCAGATAGCTATGTTGTTTTTCTTATTGGGCCTCTTAGAGCATACAGGATACTTGTCACGGATATCGTTTATATCTGATGCTTTCCTAAGAAAATTTGGTCTAAGTGGTAAGAGTATTATTCCTCTTATGTCCAGTTGGGCATGTGCTATTCCTGCTATCATGGGTGCCAGAGTCATAGATGATCCTAAGGAAAGAATGGCCATCATAATGGCATCACCACTGATGACTTGTAGTGCTCGATTGCCAGTATACACTATATTGATTGCAGTTATATTACCTCAAGAAAAGGGCTCCATATTCGGGTATCAAGGCCTTGCATTATTGGGTCTATATCTGATAGGTGTTGCAGCAACACTGGCGGTAGCACTATACTACAGTAAGAAAAGTAAGGTACAATCTAATCCCTTCTGGTCATTAGAATTACCTGTCTATAGATCACCTAACTGGAGGAATATTTTTCTGACAGTTTACCTCAAGACAAAATCATTCGTCGTAGAGGCAGGTAAGGTCATACTGGCTATCTCCATAATCATCTGGTTTTTATCTACTAATTCTCCTAATGATGATCAATACATCTCAGAGCAGTACACGATAGCACAATCACAACTCAGTGATGGCGTCACCTTATCCAAAGAATCATTCGACTTAGAGTATTCTTACTTAGGCCATATGGGTAAGTTCATAGAGCCGACCATTGCACCCTTAGGATATGATTGGAAGATCGGGATAGCAGTTCTGAGTTCATTCGCTGCCAGAGAGGTTTTCGTAGGGACTCTATCGACAATCTATAGTATCGGCTCAGAAGAAGAAAGTACGATCATCGAGAGATTACGAAATGAAACAGTATTCAGTACAGGCGCTAAGCGATTTGGAATAGCCACCTCAGTTTCTTTACTGCTTTTCTATGTATTTGCATTGCAGTGTATGAGTACTGTCGCTATCGTCAAGAAAGAGACGCAGTCATGGAGTTTCGCTTTATTCCAATTTGTGCTGATGTTAGTATTGGCATATGTTTTTGCTTTTGTGGCTTATCAGCTGTTGAGGTAGGGGGGACGAATAACTTAAGTGATCTATATGCAAGCCCACCCTCAAGACGGAGCTTGAGGTTCTCTAAGGTAAGAGTACATTTAGTACTCTCACTGATCTTAGTTCCTCCCTTTTCTTCCGCTATCGCGGAATTCATATCCCTTTCCTCGGAGATGGAATTTGCTCTTGTAAGCAAAAGGCATTACTTTAGAGAGGTAAAATATATAAAATGGTAAACTGGCAAGATCATATAACAACTAATCCTGAGGTACTCCTGGGTAAGCCCATAATCAAGGATACCAGGATATCTATTGAGTTCATCTTAGAGCGATTAGCAAATGGTTGGAGTACGGATCAATTGTTGGAGAATTATCCGAGATTAACTTCTGAGGACTTAAAGGCCGTTTATTCTTATCCATCTATCAATTACTGAGGTTCCATTTATTAGACAATATAAACGCTACAATGTGTATAAATGGAATTACTTCTAATAATGTTATATCTTTAGTAAACTATGATTCAAATAGCTGATAACCACAATATATTATGTTTTGCATCAGATTCTTATCTCCCAAGTATGGAGCAAGAGTTGAAACATGGGATTAGTGGTTTACTTTTATCTACAGTAAGCCAGATAAATGAAAGTGGAGATGTAGAATCAACTATCAATGAAGTTCTTCCACAAATTTTTGATATCCGATGTAAAGTTATTAGTTACTTATTGGAAAACTCACTGATGCATGAAGCACTAAATATAAATTCAATTTATACTGATTTTAATAGAGAGAGTTTGTCAGCGGAATTGCAAGTATTAGTAAAGAATGTACTTTTTGCATTAAGAACGACCAATCGAGTTCTTAATAAATTGATGAAAAATAAGGAGTTCAATATATCAGAATTGGAAGGGTTTAAGAATCTTTCTTACAATCAATTTTTATCAACTATAGCGCTGACTATTCCAAATCAGAATTTAGCACAAATTATCGTAGATTATATCCATTCGTCTCTTACCATTGAGTTAATCCTTTTGATATCGAAGAATCTCATCGATGAAAAAATATCAATTTCGAATCAATCGATTGAAGGTCTTTCAAAGGTAATCTCAGATGCGAGTCAAAATTTTTACGCTTTTGCTACCAAATTAGGACTTGTTCAAAAAAATAGCATAGATCTAACTTATGTTAATTTGAATGATTGCGTGAGTGATATTGATGAGCAAAAGGTATTAGCGGATTTAGGCTTAAACGAACTTGCATATCTTTCCTAAAAGTGAATTATAAATCAGGTCAAATAGTCGTCGTTGATTTAGGCGCTCCTCCAAATGAAGTAAAAGGTCATGAACAGGCGAATAGTAGACCATGCCTTGTTGTAAAACATTTTTCGCATCTCTCGCTACTTACGGTAATACCTATTACTACGAAGAAACAAAAGTACAATCCATATTCTATAGTTAACCTGCTTAAAGGAACGGGTAATTTAAAATATGATTCGTATGCTTTATGTCATCAAATTAGGACTATTTCTGAGGACAGAATCACTGATGTTGTCGGCTTAATCGATATGCATACTTTACTAAGAATAAAAGCAGTTGTTGTTGATATCTTCGATTTTTAGATTGAAAAATCCACCGCATAAACAATAGATTAATAGAAAACCAGAAAAGATAACATAACTACTTCCCAGTTCCCTCTCTAACCTGTTCGTTATCAAATAAATCAGATTTTGGAAATTCCTTAAGTCCTGGCATACAGCTGCTGTATCTATAATAATTGACTTTATCGGGATCTTCACATTTATATATTTTCATTTCATTTGTCTGTTCATCCAATTGTGATTGAGTGCCGAATCTCTGAGGTTTGTCCTGTAATATGGCAAGCCTATCATACATGTAAGCATAAGCACTTGGATGTAGGTTTCTATTTTTAATTTCCTGTTTGATTAATCCGATATACTTTTTTATGACTTTCTCATCGGCATGTAATAATATCGTCCATGCAATATTTTCATGTTCGGTTCCGACTAAAGATCTACCTGGATAGCCATGAAATTTTATGATACGTTCCACTTTTAGTAAGTTCATAGAGTCTAAGGCTTTCTGTTCTTCTTGTATGGATTTGTCATTCTTTAGAGCATCAGCATCTTTATGCTTCTGGTCACCGGCTTCTATTGCGATCAGTGTTTTTATAAGATTGTTATCCTTTTGGGAAATGACACAATCACACATACTATCCATGAAGTCAACCTCTTGCTTATAGATCTTCCAAAAGCGGTCATCTTTTTTGAAATTTGTCTTAAACCTTTCTTTATAATTTTCACAGAACCCTACTGGCTCATAACTCAGTCTAATTAGGAATACGTCTCTTATGATCTGGTGATTATCTGGATATACTTTACAATATTGAATAAATAAATTCCATCCATGAAGTACAGATTTATGAATAAAATGAATGTCATTACTCTGTAAATCTATTAGAATTTCTTTTGTGTTTTTTTGCATCCGAACATTGGCTGCTTTGTCCATCTGAGGATTATCAGGTATTGGGGGGTATTGTGCCGATAGTTGGGCTGTTGCGATAAGCAGTAATAAAACTAAAGTAATTATGTGCTTCATAGAGATAGAACATTTTTCTCTATGGGAATATTTTGTTTTGGTGTATGGAATTACAATCTGGAACCCATCCCTTTTCTTCCGCTTTGCGGAATTCATATCCCTTCCCTCGTGGATGGAAGGGATCGTGTATTGTTGTCTTGGATGTCGCTACTTGCGACTTAAGTGGCATATGATTCTCGCTTTCATTTCAAGGGAATAGTCGGAGAAAGGTTATACTCAATGACCACCATATTTTTTTGATATAAAAAAGGTTTGATTAAATTGGATGATAATTTCTGATTATGGACTACCTTACTATAAGATCCTTTGCCAGAGAAAACAGAAAAAATCCCACTTCAGCGGAAAAGAGATTCTGGCTTCTTGCTCGTGGAAAAAAGTTATCGGGCTTGAAGTTTAATCGTCAATTTGTTATCCCATATAAG
>CALLAG010000028.1 GCA_938002705.1 uncultured Saprospiraceae bacterium
TTTAGAACGCTTAATTTTTCCATAACGACTTAAGTAAATTTCTCCTTTAGGAAGCGGATTAGAAATGGAGGAAAATACAAAGATATGAGGATATTGAAGCTAATGGAACGACAGTAATTATGTAATAGAATTAATGTCTTATTATAAAATTAGCTCATTGCAATAATTCTAATTTACCCTTGCTTAATTGCATCTTCTATGACTTGGGGAAAATGAGTATGTTCTAATTTGTGAATCTTTTGAGCTATACGATCAGGTGTATCATTCAATTCAAGTGTAACTTTTTTCTGAAATAATATTCTGCCTTTGTCATATTCTTTATTGACTAAGTGTATTGTTATGCCGGTTTCTTTCTCGAAATTATTGAACACAGCTTGGTGTACGTGATGCCCATACATGCCCTTGCCGCCATACTTTGGGAGTAGTGCAGGGTGGATGTTGATGATTCTATCGGGATACTGTGCTATTAGATTCTCAGGTATAAGCCATAAGAAGCCTGCAAGGATTACCCAATCTATCTCATATTCTGCTAACTGGGAAAGGACGGCTTCGCTATTATAGAAGTCATCTCTGGAAAAAACAGTGTAGGCTACATTCTTAGATTGAGCCCTTTGTATGACATATGCCTTAGGGTTATTAGTAAGGATTAATGAGACATCTATAGCAGAATTATCGGCAAAATGCTCAATGATTTTCTCTGCATTGCTACCACTACCAGAAGCGAATATGGCTATTTTTTGTACCAATATTATCTAAGAACGTTATATTCTGAAGCCTGAGCAGGATCCAGCTTGACCATGATGTCATATACTTTTTTCTGTTGTCCTTTACTTGAGCCCTTGAATATTTCTATGATTTCATCTCGTTTAGAATCTACGAACATCTGCATGGCTACGGAGTTAGGATACACGGAGTTGACACCTTGGATTGTGTTCAGTGCACTCACGATTATGGCTTTAGACTTATCGAGATCTATAGTCATCTGATCCATCGCTGATATATAATATTCATGTATAGCCTGTCGCATAGGTCTGACCTTAGGATTCATTACATTCTCGACTCTCCAGTATTTGTTGAATCTGTTACCAGCAGCTTGCCATCCTCTGGACGCTGATCTATTATCAGATGGTATAGCATTAACAACATCTTGTGCTAATGCAAAGTATCTGTCCCCTCCTAATGAGGAGAAAGAATCATAATCATACCCTAATATCATATACGCATAATATGTAAGCATCGATGATAACTGATCTACATATATATTCGTATTGTTTTCTATTGGCTGCGATTCTTGGTAGGTAAATGAGACGCCATTATCTACCATATTGATAACCGGTGATTTGTAATTACTATTGTATACAGGACGTATGGATTGTATGAAGAAGTCTGCTGTAAAGCTTGTTGCACTTGGATCTTCTGTGATTGTGATATTAAGATTACCTTCTATTTTTTCATGGTCTTCGAAGTCATCATCTGTCCACTTAGTGTAATTGAGAAATTCATTAATTTCTTTTTCTAAAGTAACAAACACTCTTGGATCTGCATTGACCACACGAGGTGCTTTGACTTGGACATTAATATTCAATTCCTGAGCTACAGTCAAGAATGAATAAATTGAAAATATAATTAAGAATAATATTTTTTTCATGTTCTGTATCTTATTAAGTCACTTCTATTTATCCTTAACGTAATTATCGACGATTGTATTGATTATATCCGTAGCAACTTCAGTTTTTGACTTTAAGTCAAATGGTATTTTTATACCATCAGAAGTATATATCGTTATTTTATTGGTATCAGCCTTGAATCCTGCTCCTTTATCTCGTAGACTATTTAACACAATAAAGTCAAAATTCTTTTTTTCTAACTTCTTTTGAGCATAGAATTCTTCATCTACAGTCTCAAGAGCAAAACCTACATGGATCTGTCCATTTCGTTTTTCCTGTCCTAAGGTTCCAGCTATATCGATAGTCCTCTCAAGTTCTAATGTGAAGTTGTCACTTTTCTTTTTGATCTTCTCTTGGCTTACAGACTGGGGTCTATAATCTGCTACAGCTGCGGCAAATATGACGATATCAGCATCAGCGTGCTTGCTCTTAGTCGCATCGTACATCTGGTCTCCAGATACTACTGGTACTAGTTCTATATTGCTATCAGAAGTACTTAATCGACTTGGACCCAATATCAAAGATACTTTAGCGCCTCGGCTTGAGCATTCTTTGGCGATAGCCATACCCATCTTACCGCTGCTATGATTGCCTATGTATCTGACTGGATCTAGGGCTTCATAAGTAGGACCTGCTGTGATAAGCACCTGCTTACCTATGAGGTCGGCTTTTTTAGCAAAAAAAACTTGGAGGCTCTTGACGATATCATCAGGTTCTGCCATACGGCCTTTGCCTATAAGACCACTGGCAAGTTCTCCATCACCGACGTCTATGATGTGATTATTATAACTCTTAAGTAATTCTATATTACGCTGTGTCGCAGGATGTATCCACATATCGAGATCCATAGCAGGTGCTACGAATACGGGGCACTTAGCTGATAGATATACTGCTGTGATGATATTGTCGCTTTGGCCAGAAGCCATCTTAGATATCGTTGTTGCTGTAGCAGGCGCTATCAGCATTACATCGGCCCATAGACCTAACTCCACGTGGTTATTCCATGCGTCATTATCTATGACATCAGTATGTACTGGATGCTTAGATAATGTAGACATCGTAAGTGGAGATATGAATGCTTTAGCTGAAGGGGTCATGATGACCCTTACTTCAGCTCCTTGCTTGATGAGGGCTCTGGTAAGGTAGGCCGCCTTGTAAGCAGCAATACTTCCTGTAACCCCTATGATTATTTTCTTTCCTTCCAAAAGGAAATTTTATTTATGCGTCTTTGTTTTCCTGATGGCGTTGTCTGTAGTCTAACTTGCCATTAAGAAATTCGTCAGTTGCAATAAGCGTTGGGTTAGGGAGCTTTTCATAGAATTTTGATATTTCTATTTGCTCTTTATTTTCTTGGATCTCTTCTATCGTCTCAGAAGTAACAGCAAATTCTTCAAGCTTGCCATGTAGTTCTTGCTTGATATCTATGTTAAGCTGTCTTGCACGAGAAGATATTATCGATAATGCCTTATAGATATTATCAGTATCCTTGATGAAATCGTGAATATCTCTAGACTTTGCTTTAGCGTCTATATTTTGGACTTTATTTTTTATATCAGTCATTGGACAAATCTTTTAAGTTCGTTAAGGCAATATTCTCTATGATCTATAACGTCCTCTAAATATATAGAGTTCGGATATTTTTTTTCAAATTTATTACTTTTCTCGATAGTATCATTAAGTCTTTTCTCCATCTTATTATAGATACTTTTTTTGGCTAATTGATAATTGGATGTGATAATCAGATATCTTATCTCCTCGTGCCTTGAGGTCTCAGGGTAATCCTTCAGTACATTCTCGTAGGATACCATAGCAGACTGATAATTGCCAAGCTTTTGATAGAGACTTCCTTGTTCGAATGCTTTTTTCTCAAGTTTCTTACGCATCTCATCTATAAGCTTATTGCTTTCTTCTACTCTCGGGCTTGAAGGATAAGTATTGATGAATGTCTGTAATTGCTCTATGGCCTTGACAGATGGACCTTGATCTAGCTTATAAGTCGGAGACATCTCATAATTAGAATAGGCAGCCATAAATGCCATCTCTTCTTTCTTAGTACTGTTATAGAATGTCTTCGTAAAATTATTAAAATAATATGCTGCAAGTGTATACTGCTTCATATGGTAGTAAGTATAAGCATACTTGTAGTATAAATCTTCAGCTTCCGCCTTACCCCTATAGAATTCTATAGCTAACTCATATAGCGTCTGTGCCTTGAGATAATCTCCAGCGTCATAATACTCATTAGCTGTAGTGAGATAACTCTCGGGATCATTACTTTGCCTGACCTTCTCAAATGATGAGCGGCAGGAGACAAGCATTGAACAAATGATGATGATGTATACGTATTTCATAAAGGATTGCAAAAGTACTTGATTTATAGGCTATAAACAATGTATGTGTATAAAAAGATAAGAGGTATGAAATGTCATAAGGCACTGATCTATAGTTATTTATAACTCACTATCCTCTATTAGCCTATGAATTAACGTTACATCTAATCCATAATGTATATGTAAATCAATGAAAACAGCAGCTAAATTGAAAATTCTTCTCCTCGATTAAGTATAGTTTAACCTTCTGTAGGCTGCTATAATATCGACATATATTGAGTGATCGCGATAGATTTGCCTGTGAGAATGGCCAATATTGATTTAAATATAAAATAAGAAAGCTTTCCATAAAGCTGTCGGCGAGGACGCCAACAGTAACAGAGATTTTGGCACGGTAACAACATCAGATTTGTTCTTGGTGGCGTCGCCGCTGCCAAGCCATTAGGAATTGTTCTTCAATTTCAAGCAAGATTTACCAGGTTTTAGAAACCTGTCAAATCTGAGTTAAGCTTTTGGGATTTTCTCAAGATAGAATCTGGAGATCACTGCGACGTAGAAGGCCTTAGCTTCATTGCTCTTATTCATTCAACTCAGACGAAGTAGACTACAGTTATGTACAAAAAAGGAAAAGCCAGCAATTGCTTACTGACTTTAACACCTTTTGTAAAATTTGTTGACTTTAACTATTCTTAAAAATTCTATCTGTATCACATTGATATTAAATATCGCTGATCTACATATATAAGACAGAGAAATAGTTGCTTACCCCTACGTAAAAAAATCTTTTTTTATAAAAATAATCTGAATCAACGAAGGATTTTAGAATAGCTGCTGTCTAATAGCTAAAAAATATAAACATGAAATATCTTAGCTATTCTCTTTTTCTAATTTTATCTACCGTCTCGATTTCGTTGTTCGTATCATGTAATGATGATGAAGATCCATGTACGGTGATAACTTGGTATCAAGATGCAGATGATGATGGATTAGGAAACCCAGATGTTACGCTTGATGAATGCGACCAACCTGATGGCTATGTGGCAGATAATACTGATGATGATGATTCTGGTGGTACTATTACAGGATTGCACCCTGCATTTGCAGAATTTGATACTATCAGTTATACAATAGTTCTTGATGGTGATCAAGTGATAATTGAGACTAATGGTCTTCCGAACCACACATCACCATACTGGTCTAATACTACAGAAAGATGTCTTAATGGCCCTATGGGAGTACTATGTACTAATGAAAATACTCTTGTAAATCATCCACTATTTTCTGAACCAGAACTTACAAGTTACGAACAGATGGCACCAGGCAATATTGATGACTTTAATGGTTCTTATTCACTCACAGTTCCTGTTAACCCTGAGCTTGCGAGTAGCCCTTCTGCAACAGGATTAGGCGCTATAGGTATGGCCATATCTGGTTCAGTGATATATAATGACGAAGAAGGGCCTAATGTACCATTAGATAATGCAGTAGGATCTCTTGATTATACAGCTGCTCACACTGGCCCTCAGAGTTACCACTATCACCTTGAGACTAAGGCATGGTCTGATGATGATGGTGCACTCATAGGTATTATAGCTGATGGATTTTTCTTATACGGAAGAAGAGATTATGATGGTAATTATCCTACAGACTTAGATGAGTCTGGCGGACACTTCGGTCCTACAACTCACAATCCAGCAGGCGAGTATCATTATCATATACAGAATGAACTTTACTTAGGGCAGTATTACATATTATTCCCAGGGGATTATCAAGGGACGCCTAATAATATCAGATAGATAAATGAAAGATAGAATTAGATATATTATAGCTAGTATATTCTACATGAGTATTGTAGCTTGTAATGAGAAGGATGTATCATCGATACATCCTTCTTCTTCTATATCTGAGTCGGAGAGCTCTTTAGTTGTACCAAAAAATGAGACAAAGCTCATGCCCTCATTAGGACTTGTGTATTATAACAACGAACCCTTTACTGGGATAACTGAAGTACATCAACAGAATGGGGTTCTCGTAGAGTCAACTTCTTATATGAAAGGCAGACGCCATGGCTACAATAGAAAGTGGTTTGATAATGGTAATATAAGTTTTGAGAGTTATTACCTCAATGGTAAGCAACATGGTAAGTCTACAAGTTGGTGGAAGAATGGACATCTGAGATCTGAAGGTTCTTTCGAGTATGGTATCGCTAATGGTCTTCAAGAACAATGGTATCAAAGTGGTGCTAAGTTTAAGGAAATCAATCTTAAGGATGGAAAAGAAGAGGGCATGCAAAAATCCTGGAGAGAGAATGGAAAAATATATAATAATTATGAAGCCAAGGATGGTAGAATTTTTGGTTTAAAAAGGGCATCATTATGCTTTCAGTTAGACAATGAAGAAGTACAAATTAATAAGTAGATTGTCGTTCTTGCTCATGTTATGTTTCATGTCATGCAAGATGGATAATGCTAAGAGTAACAATACTGTTTTACCCTATTTTAGTGATGCAACATTTACACCCATATGGTTAGATGACAATTCTGAGGAGCTTGACACATTACATAAGATACCAGCATTCAAGCTGATAGATCAGAATGGTGATACCATCACAGATAAGACCTTTGATGATAAGTATTATGTGACTAATTTTTTCTTTACTACATGTCCTGGTATCTGCCCTCAGATGACTAGTAATATGGCAGTACTTCAGGATTCATTTGCATATGATAATGATGTTCTTTTATTATCACATTCTGTTACTCCTACGAGGGATTCTGTACCTGCACTAAGAGCATATGCAGAAGAGTATGATGTCAGTGCACAGAAATGGTATCTGGTGACTGGAGAGCAGCAAGAGATATATCGACTTGGAAGAAGAGCATACTTTATAGAAGAAGATCTCGGTATAGCGAAAGACTTAGACGAATTTCTGCACACAGAAAATTTTGTACTTATAGATAAAAACAAGCACATCAGAGGCATATATAATGGACTTAATAAAGCTTCTGTTAGTCAGTTGATAAAAGATGTAAAGACCCTGAAGTCTATGTAGTCTTTTTATAGTTGTAAGACTGGTAGCCTTAAGATGTTATTAGAAATGGTATGAGCTTGTCAGCGATGATCCTATCATTAGTAAGTCTTGGTATTTTATTCTGACCACCTAATTTTCCAATGCTTTTCATATAGTCTCGGAAGCCATTTTTTCTGATGGGTCTGATGATGAGTGTCTGTAAGATCTTACCTTCTATGAGATCACGATAGTAGATGTTCTGCCTTGATATTTCGTCATCTAATTTTAACTCAATGACGCTTAATTGTTCTGGCGTATTATCGAATTCTACGAACCACTCATGGTAGGGTAGTTTATTACCTTCAGCTTTAACTTGTGGCGCTACAGTAAAATCATTTATTTTCAGATTCATTTCTTCACTGATGATGGTCATTGCTTCTTCTACTTCCTTAGCTATCACATGTTCTCCGAATGCTGATATGAAATGCTTAATACGTCCGCTCACTCTTATTTTATATGGATCAAGAGAAGTAAACCTGACTACATCCCCGATATTATAAGACCATAATCCTGCATTGCTTGTAATCAGAATAGCGTAATCTTTATTTAATTCTACTTGCGACAGCGTCAGCCGATCTGGAGAAGTATTATGTATATTATCGACTTCGACAAATTCATAAAATATACCAGCATTAGTATTCAATAATAAACTGTTATCGTCTATATCATTCTGAAAAGCGATGAACCCCTCAGAGGCAGGATAGGTCTCTAATGTATCTACACCATCACCCATCATCTTATCGATTGTGCTTTTGTAGGGTTCGTAATTCACTCCACCATGTACAAAAAGTTGAAGATTTGGGAATATCTCTTTGATTGTTTTCTTGCCAGAAGCCAGCAACAGTCGCTCGAAGTACATCTGAACCCATGGCGGTATCCCACTGATCAGCGTCATATCTTGACCTAAGGTTTCTCTGACTATCTGATCCAGTTTTTCTTCCCAGTCTTCTATACAATTCGTTTTGTAAGAAGGCAGTTGATTGCCTTTGACCCATGATGGTATCTCGTGATTGACAATGCCTGAGAGTCTTCCTGTGGGTATCGCATGAGTATGGATTAATTCTGGCGAGCCTGATACGAATATCATCTTACCATCGAATAGATCGGCATTATGTGCTGTAACATAATGTAAGAGTGCCGCTCTAGATGTGTTAATCTGAGATTGGATACTTTCTTGCGTGATAGGGATGTATTTGATACCAGAAGTTGTGCCAGAGGTCTTCGCTAAGTATTTTGGGGTACCAGGATATAGGATGTCTGCTTGTCCATCAAGAATCTTGTCTACATAGGGTCTCATGCCTTCGTAATCTCTTATAGGGACTGCATTGGTATAGTCTACATGATTTTTGATACTTCCAAAGTCATGTTTTTCACCAAATAAAGTATTACGTGCCTTAGCGATTAATTCTTTTAAGATACGATCTTGGTCAGTGACGGCATTACCTGCCATTTTTTGTACCCTCTTGCTGATGTGTCGAGCGAAGGGCTTTATGATGATTGACTTGAGAGACATCCGTATATGATTATATTTCTCGCAAGAAATTACCCCATACCCATCCTTGTGTTCCCGCATATCTTATGCGACACCACTGACCCGCTTGGCCATTGAGATAATATGTTTCGGTATCATAGAACATGATTTCTACTTCTGAGCTCGCGGGTATTTTCATGACAACTGCAGAATTAAGGCTGGCTTCACTCCTCATATTGAGAGAGTTACCTTCTATGATGACTATAGCTTTGGCAAACGATCCACTGCTACGACAGTCACTGAGCTCCTTCTCTAATGCTGTGATGATACTATCTTTCTGAAGGATAATTGTCTTATTCTGAGAATCTGAAGGTGTTGGGATTTTTGAGAATGCACTAGAAAGAATTTCTGTCGGATTCTTTTGTAATACGATGGAGACTATGAGCCATGTACTGATAAGGCAGAAAAAAGATATGTATATCCATTTTAGGATATTTTTCTTGTCTCTCTTCTTTGGTTGGCGTTTATACATTGTAGTAATCCAGGCTTTAATTTCTCAGTGTGAAATTAATTAAAATTTAGATGAGGATATTAATCATTATGCCTTTTGCTAATCTTTTGCTTTCTATAGAATCACTAATATTAGATCAATCCTGTCTTGTGGAGAATAGTCAATTGTGAGCCATAAGCCTTAGAGATATTCTCTTGTGTAAATGTAGTCGCAGTATCTCCGAATGCGATCAACCGCTGATTAAGTAATATGACTTTATGAAAATATTTCTCTACGGTACTCAGATCGTGGTGTACGACAAGAATGGACTTGCCTTGCTCTGCAAGATATTGTAATATAGATATGATTTTCTCTTCGGTGGTGATATCTACGCCTACGAAGGGCTCATCTAAGAAGAATATATCCGCTTGCTGACATAGAGCTCTAGCGATAAAGACTCTCTGCTGCTGCCCACCTGATAACTTACCTATCTGCCTATCAGCAAGATTAGCGATTCCTAATTTCTCTAACGAATCTTGCGCTATAGCTTTATCCTCTTTATTTAATCTACTGAAGACTTTCTTGTATGGGTATCTGCCCATTAATACGATATCGATCACAGTAGCAGGAAACTGCCAGTCTACCTCATCTCTCTGAGGTACATAGGCGATACGTTTGCGTACGTCATTGATGTCGTGGCCGAGTACCTCTACAGAGCCTGCGTTATAATCTATTAAGCCTAATATGGATTTGAATAAGGTCGACTTACCGGCACCATTTGGACCTATGACACCATAGGTATTTCCTGCTGTGATATCTAAGTGTATGTTAGTTAGGACTCGTTTAGTACCATAGGATACAGAAAGGCCTTGTACTTTTATGTGCTTATCGTTCATATGTTATTTATTAAGTCTCATGACGATAGGTATGAGTAAGAGCAATAGACATACACCGACAACCGCATAGATGGGTAGGTTAGATTTTTCGCTTTGAGATTGAAATTTTGTTTTAGAAAATTTATCTCCCTTGAGAGCTTCTACAATGGTGTCCGTGTTGTGCTTCATCATATTGTAATAAGAGTTACCCTCGGTCTCAGGTCCTCCTATAGAGTCAGTATATAGTTCTCCGCCTATGGCGATGTTGTTATCTTTGGCTATTTGTTCTACGATTTTGGGATTGATCGTACTTTCTACGAATAAGGCAGGTACATTATATTGCTCTATCGCTTTAGATACCCTGACCATGTCTTGAGAGGTAGCATCGGTTTCTGTTGATATACCCATGAGTGCTTCTAGTCTGATACCGTACCTCCTACCGTAATATGCAAATGCATCATGAGTGGTTATGATGACGCGATTTTCTTCAGGTATTTCTTTTACTCTATTGATAATGTAGCTGTCTAGTTCCAGTAGTTTTTCTTTGTAAGCCTTATGGTTATTGGTATAAGCTTCTTTGTTCTTGGGATCTAATCTGATCAGTGCATCTCTGATATTGTCTATATACTTGATACTTAAGCTGACATCCATCCATGCATGTGGGTCATAGGCGTCAGCATATTTAGAGTGTGATATAGGGTCTATACCTGCAGTGACAGTATCGACTACGGCACTAGATCCAGAATTCTTTATAAGCTTAAGTATCCATCCCTCGAATGTCAATCCATTCATAAATACCTGATCTGCTTCTGAAATAAGTAAAGCATCACTCGGCTTGGGTTCGTACTTATGCGGATCTCCACCGATAGGTACGATCATCTCATTGTCTACAAGATCGCCAGAGATATTAATGGTCATGTCATAGATCATAGAAGCTGTCGATACAACTTTAAGTTTCTTCTGAGCTACCATCGGGATAGCTACCATAAGGCATAACAGTGACAGTGATAGTTTCTTCATTGTATTTTTTTGTTTAGCTGAACATTCTCTTTTTGACATAGATATTGGTACTCGCTTTATGTGACAATACGGATTGAGAATTATTGTCTATAAGTATCTCTTTAGAATGATCAAAATCTATTTGACTGATTACTTTTAATTTGGTCCCTATATTTATTTTTAGTTGATCCAGATATTGTAAGAATGGTGTATCATGCTCCTTGACACCTACGACGACAGCTTCCTCGCCCACAGCAAGATTAAATAATGATATCTGAGTTCTTATTGTGAATTTTCCTTCAGCATTAGGTATCGGGTCACCATGCGGATCATACTTAGGATGATCGAGATAAGAGTCTAATTTTTCTATAAGCTTGTCTGACTTAACGTGTTCCAGTTGTTCTGCTATATCGTGTACTTCGTCCCAGTTAAAATTTAATTTTTCTACAAGAAAATATTCCCATAGCCTATGCTTTCTTATAAGCTGAGTTGCGAGTTCTCGACCTTTGTTAGTTAGGTAGACGCCCTTGTATTTTTCATAATGAAAGTACTCTTTCTCTGATAATCGCTTAAGCATATCAGTAACAGAAGCCGCTGATGTAGAGAGGTGTGCAGCTACAGCATTAGTAGATGCTGTGCCTTGGTTACGTTCTGTAATTTTGAAGATCGCTTTGATGTAATCTTCCTCTGTACTTGTCGGCATATTGTAGTTTTGATTCATCAAAATTAGCCTAATTTAGAATAGCCTAAAAATATTTTTCATAAATAAAAAAATATTATCCTGATTCCTCTATCTTTTATAGCAGTATAGAATTTGCGATAATTTCTTTAAAACCATAAATCCACGTATTTTAGCCCGCTGAATTGAAAAACATAAACTAAACTTTACAATGGGACAAACAATGATGTATGCTATACCAGCTTTTGGGATAGTAGCTCTATTATTTACTTTTTGGAAATCTGCATGGGTAGGTAGACAAGAGGTCGGTAATGAAAAAATGGCCAGAATAGCTAAGAATATTGCTGATGGAGCGATGGCATTCTTAAAGGCAGAGTATAAGGTACTATCTATATTCGTAGTAGTCGTAGCAGCCCTCATGGCATGGAGTGGTATGAATGAAAATTCTTCTTGGCTTGTTGCGCTATCATTTGTGTTAGGAGCGATTTGCTCTGGACTTGCAGGATTGATAGGTATGAAAGTAGCGACTAAGGCTAATGTAAGAACGACTAATGCAGCAAGAACAAGTCTGGGTAGAGCACTTGAAGTGGCCTTCGCTGGTGGATCTGTTATGGGTCTCGGAGTTGTAGGATTAGGTGTATTAGGATTAGGAGGTTTGTTTTTAATCTATTCTAATATGTTCGGTATCTCTACAGGACAGGAGGTGATTAGAGTAATTAATATACTAACGGGATTCTCATTCGGAGCATCTTCTATTGCATTATTCGCAAGAGTAGGTGGAGGTATCTATACTAAAGCTGCCGATGTAGGAGCTGATCTTGTAGGTAAAGTAGAAGCCGGTATACCAGAAGATCATCCTCTTAACCCTGCAACTATTGCTGATAATGTAGGTGATAATGTAGGTGATGTCGCAGGTATGGGAGCTGATCTTTTCGAGTCTTATGTCGGATCTATTATAGGTACAATGGTTCTCGGAGCAGCCTTCATGGGTATTACGGGTTTCGATTCTACTAACGATTATGGTGGATTAAATGCAGTATTACTACCTCTTGTATTAGCAGCTACAGGTATTATAACATCTATCATAGGTACTTTCTTTGTAAAAGTAAAAGATGGAGGTAATCCTCATACAGCATTAAATATGGGCGAATTATTCTCAGCACTTTTAATGCTTATAGCAACATTCTTTATCGTAAGAATGATGTTACCAGCAGAATGGACTGCCGGTGGTACTGAGTATTCTTCTATGGGTGTATTCTATGCTATACTGATGGGATTAGCTTCAGGATTAGCTATTGGAAAAATAACAGAATACTATACAGGTACAGGTACTAAGCCAGTACAGTCAATCGTAGATCAGTCAGTAACTGGAGCTGCGACTAATATTATAGCAGGATTAGGAGTAGGTATGCAATCAACAGCATTACCTATTATTGTGCTTGCAGCAGCGATCATAGGTGCACACGAATTTGCTGGTCTATATGGTATCGCAATAGCAGCAGTAGGTATGTTATCTAATACAGGAATCCAACTTGCAGTGGATGCATATGGTCCTATATCTGATAACGCAGGTGGTATCGCTGAGATGGCTGACCTACCAAAGGAAGTAAGAGAAAGAACAGATAAGCTTGATGCAGTAGGTAATACAACTGCAGCGATCGGTAAGGGATTTGCAATTGGTTCTGCGGCATTGACTGCATTAGCATTATTCGCTGCATACATGTCTATCACGGGACTAACAGCGATTAATATCGCTAACCCTAAAGTAATGGCAGGATTACTTGTAGGTGGTATGTTGCCATTCTTATTCTCTGCATTATCTATGAATGCAGTAGGACGTGCAGCGATGGATATGATCCAGGAAGTAAGAAGACAGTTCAAGGAGATTCCAGAATTAACTAAAGCACTTGCTGTCATGAAAAAGAATGACGGTAAGGAAATGAAAGACTGGAGTGATGCTGATAGAACAACATTCGATGCCGCTGATGGTAAAGCAGAATATGATAAGTGTGTAGAGATATCTACTAAGGCATCTATCAGAGAGATGGTCCTTCCAGGATTAATAGCGGTTATTACACCAGTCCTCGTAGGATTCTTAGGTAAGGCAGAGATGCTTGGAGGACTACTTGCTGGTGTCACGGTATGTGGTGTTCTTATGGCGATCTTCCAATCTAATGCAGGTGGTGCATGGGATAACGCTAAGAAAATGTTCGAAGAAGGAGTAGAGATCAAAGGCAAGATGTACTACAAAGGTTCTGAGCCTCATAAAGCGACAGTAGTAGGGGATACAGTAGGTGATCCATTCAAGGATACTTCGGGTCCTTCTCTTAATATATTAATTAAGTTAATGGCAGTAGTGGCATTAGTGCTTGCACCATTCTTGACTATATAATTATAATCGATTGATGAGTAATTCTCATTGATTATGAAATATAAAAACGCCTCGACAGTTTTGTCGGGGCATTTTTTATATATCCTGTACAAGACAGGATAGCGTTAGAATAGGATTGCAAGATTTCAGGACAGCCAAGATTTGAAAAGGCGGTTCTTGACGGATTTTCATTTAGCATTTCATAATTAGGATGTCACCTCTTCGAGGTTTTCTCTTCTATAATTTATTGGCTATAATCATATCATCCCTTCGGGATTATATATAATAGTGGATGTTTACTTTCAGATGATTGTTAACATCTATTTCGATGAGACTTGCTTGCTTGTAGATAGTTCTTTACAAGATAGGATGGCGGTAGAAAAGCATTAACAGATTTCTTGATGGACATGATTGGGGAAAGACAGTCTTTGGCCGATCTTCATTTTGCATTTCTCTGTCTAATCGTAAAGAAACGAAATCCTAATAATCTTAATTCTGACAGCAAATGAGTGGTTTCGGTTCTATATGAGTCATGATATTTC
>CALLAG010000029.1 GCA_938002705.1 uncultured Saprospiraceae bacterium
AGCATCATGTTAGGTGGAGGCACAGTCCGCTTCCAGAAAGTGTATAGGCTTCTTCTATAGTTTTTGTCTCCTTCATCTTGGATATACTTAGCTGTGCTGCCACCTCCGCCGCCAGTTACCTCATTCCATAAGCCAGCAGGCTGGTAGGGCTTGACACTTGGTCCACCTACTTCGTCTACGAGGAGTCCGCTTATTGTGAGTGCATGATCTCTCAGCATCTCAGCTGATAGTCTGGATCGGGATGCTCTGGCGAGAAGTTTATTATCAGGATCTATTTCTAATAAAGCTTCACTGACCTTACATTCTTGTCTGTAGGTCGCAGAACTGACGATGTACTTAACCATAGCTTTGATATTCCAGCCTTCGGTTCTAAATTTATGAGCTAAAAAATCTAATAACTCAGGATGAGAGGGTAGTGTGCCTTGATTACCAAAATCATATGAACTGGCGACGAGACCTTGTCCAAAAATCTGCTGCCAGATTCTGTTGATCATAACACGTGAGGTCAGTGGATTATCAGCACTAAAAAGCCAGTCCGTAAGACCTAATCGATCTGCATACTCTATATTATTCTTATCCCTCCCAAAACTTGGTACAGTAGGAGAGACTTCTTCTGCCTTCTGATCGTAGGCACCTCTACTGAGTACGTGTGTGGTTCTGGGCTTATCCAGTTCTTTCATAACAAGAAGTGGTATGGTATCTAAGGTGTCTAAGTTATTGATAAATGTTAGAGTGCTTGCTATGTCTTCTTTGGTGATCTCAATATATGGCTCGGGAATCTCTCCATAGTTTTCTATAAGTCCTTTCTCGTCTACACTATTAAAGTATCCGAAAAGCTGGAAGTATTCTTTCTGACTTATTGGGTCATATTTGTGATCATGACATTTGGCGCATTCGAAAGTAAGGCCTAAGAATGCTGTGCCGAAAGTGTTAGTCCTATCGGTGACATACTCAGCTCGATACTCCTCAGAGATGACGCCTCCCTCTTGTGTGATCTTATGATTACGGTTAAATGCCGTTGCGATAATCTGTTCCTTACTTGCATCTGGCATTAGATCACCAGCCAGTTGCCATCGGACAAACTGGTCGTAGGGCATATTGTTCTTGAAGGCATGGATGACCCAATCTCTCCATGGCCACATGATACGTTCTAAGTCATCCTGATAACCATGCGTATCAGCATATCGAGCTAGATCTAACCAGTCATTAGTCATACGTTCTGCATATGCGTCAGAAGCCAGATACTTATCTACTATCCTCTGATAGTTAGATTCAGAATCATCATCTATGTAGCTACTGATATCATCCATACTCGGTGGCAGTCCTGTAAGATCAAATGACAGACGACGTATGAGTTTTTCTTTTCTTATTCTTGGTGATGGTTTTAGATCATTGTCTTCTAGTGTGGCTAGGATAAAGTTATCTATAGGATTAATCACCCATTCTGTATCTACCACCTCAGGTATCTTCTGTTCTGTAGGTGCAGTAAATGACCAATGTTCTTTCCATTCTGCACCCTGCTCTATCCATTTTATGAGTACAGCTATATCATATTCTGATAACTCAAGATTAGCTTCTGGTGGTGGCATGATATCATCTGGAGAGTCTGTAGTTATACGTTGTATGATTCCACTGTTCTCAGGATCTCCTCTGACGATGGCATACCTATCTTTGTTTTTGCCGAGGGGAGCAAATGCACCTTCTTCTGTATTAAGAACTAATCCTGCTTCTACTTTATTTTTGTCAGGGCCATGACACTTAAAGCATTTGTCAGATAGAATCGGCCTGACATGGAATATGAAATCTACTTTGTCTGGGACGACTTGATCTCTTGCTGACTGATCAGTAAGGGTAATGTCAGAATAGTCTCCATCATCGCAACTTTCAGAACTTATAGTAATAAAAGCCATTAACAAAATGAGTGCCCCAGCAACTTTAATTTTGTTTTTTATTAGATCTATTTTCATCAATTGGTCAATAATCTATTTATATAAATATCTGATTCTCTAATGTGTATATCAATCAACCAGTCAGTTAAGTTACTGCCTCGATGGTGCAATTAATTGATCTGATTTAAAAATTCTTAAGTTAATAGCTTTTGAATTATTTATTGATAGACAATTGAGTTTTTTTTGATAAAAATCAGAGATGTGTCTCAGTAAAGTACTGGTACTAGTGATCGTATTATCAGTTGCATTAATACAGAGATATGGATTCATATGGTAGCGAGCTTTTAATATTTTAGCTCGCTTGTGACAAAATCTGTAAGATTAGGTTATTGTCATTTATAAGTATGATCACCGAATGTAATCAGTAACTCTTCTTTATTTCACAATTACAGGATAACTATGATATACCTTTAGCCAAAGATCCAATTTTAATAACCACCTAACTCTCAGTCCCCTCCAGAAAAGGCACAAAATGAAAAACCCCAAACGATTCTTCTGAGTATTTGTCCTCAGCGATTTTAGTGATACGCTTCATCGTCTTATCATCACCTTCTCCTATGGGTATGACGAGGTAGCCACCGACTCTAAGTTGCTGTAGCAATGTGTCTGGTACTGTAGAAGCACCAGCAGTAATAAGTATCTTGTCATATGGAGCGAATCTATCAGCACCTAAGTAACCATCTCCGTGTAATGTTCTGATAGCTCTGTAGCCGATACGAGCGAGTAATACGGATGTGTTCCTGTATAATGGCTCGTGGCGTTCTATGCTGTATATTTTCTTACATAAATGGGAGAGAACGGCGGCTTGATATCCGGAACCTGTTCCTATCTCGAGTATCTTATCTGTCGGTTGTGGATCTAAGAGTTGTGTCTGTACTGCGACGGTGTATGGATGCGATATCGTCTGGCCACAACCTATAGGAAAAGCTTGATCACGGTAGGCCCATTCTTCAAATGCCTTATCTAAGAATAGATGCCTGGGGACTAAGCTCATCGCTGCTATGACCCTCTGGTCACTGATACCTTTGTCCTTGAGTATGGTAATCAACTTACTTCTGAGCCCCTTATGTCTATAGCTATCCATAGGGTAAATTTAAATAATATATTATAAATAATCTTAATATGTATAATTATATATATTTGTATATTGTAGGATAGATTTGTGAGGGTCTTTATAATCATTAAAAAAAAACTAAATAGAACAAGTATGGGTGTTACGTCAATAAAATTTGGAACAGATGGCT
Source organism: uncultured Saprospiraceae bacterium (assembly GCA_938002705.1). Lineage (GTDB taxonomy): Bacteria > Bacteroidota > Bacteroidia > Chitinophagales > Saprospiraceae > RFSX01. The sequence continues at coordinate 3,194 of CALLAG010000029.1, forward strand.
GGAGAGCGATTATTGCTGACGATTATACTGTAGATAACGTTAAGAGAGTCGCAGCAGCGACGGCTAAGTGGATGCTAAGTAAGGGCATGAGTAAGGTCGTTATAGGTTATGATTGTAGATTTGGCGGGGCTATGTTTAGTCAAGCAACGGCTCAGGTAATGTGTCATCATGGTATAAAAGTATTGTATGACAAGAGTTTTGTCTCTACGCCTATGGTATCATTAGGTGTCGTGAAGCATACTGCAGATATGGGTGTTGTCATCACAGCGAGTCATAATCCAGCTACATATAATGGATTCAAATTAAAGTCTGCTTATGGCGGACCTACCATACCATCTGACATAGAAGCTGTCGAGAGTATGATTCCTAACACATATGCGGAAGCATTAGATTCTATAGATAATTATGCGGCAGCTGGATTGTTAGAGTATGTCGGACTGGAGGATATGTACATTAAGCATGTAGAAGATAGTTTTGATCTTGACCTAATAAGAAAATCTGGTATCGTCTTAGCTTATGATGCTATGTACGGTGCTGGTCAGAATGCTGTCAGAAGATTATTTCCAGATGCACACCTGTTACACTGTGATTATAATCCATCATTTATGGGGCAGGCTCCGGAGCCTATCCACAGAAACCTCACCGAGCTTTCAGAGTTAATAAAGTCTAATCCAGCAATCAACTTAGGATTAGCTAATGATGGCGATGCAGATCGTATAGGACTATATAATGGCAAAGGAGAATTCGTAGATTCTCATCATATCCTACTTCTTCTGTTGACATATATGCATGAGCATAAGCAACTCGACGGTAAAGTTATCATCACATTCTCAGTGACGAATAAGATGAAGCAACTGGCGAAGTTATATAACCTGGATGTCGATGTCACTAAGATCGGATTTAAGTATATCGCTGAGATCATGTGCAACGAAGACGTTATGGTAGGAGGCGAAGAGTCTGGTGGACTCGCTGTCAAAGGCCATATCAAAGAAAGAGACGGCGTATGGATAGGATTAGTCATCATGGAATTTATGGCTAAGACTGGTAAGTCATTAGAAGAACTCATACAAGATATATATGATAAGGTAGGTTCATTTAAGTTTGATAGGGATGATCTCCATATTGAAGATTCTAAGAAGTGGGCTATCATAGATAAATGCAAGAATGGAGAAATAAAATCTATAGGCGGCAAAGATGTCATATCAACAGAAGATATCGATGGCTATAAGTTTTTCTTATCTGATGATGAATGGCTCATGGTCAGACCATCTGGAACAGAGCCTGTGCTCAGAGTCTATGCACAAGCTTCTGATGATGCAGCAGTGAGGGCATTGTTAGATGCTGGGCATGTTGCTTTGCAGGAGGGAGTTTAGGGAAATAATATCATTTAATTTATTTACATATAGTATATGGAGATTGAATACAAGTATCAGATTCAGACTAATGTGCTTAATAAGAATAGGTATTCTAAACCTAAATATCCTATAGTTCCAGCCATTGTTAAGATCCCAAATACTGGTATTACAAGTTACCCAGCTGCAGAGGAGTTTTTAATTGATACGGGAGCTTCTATAAGTATTCTACATCATCGAAATAAAAAATTATTCGAAGAAATAGAACCTATTGATTCTACAACTATAATTTTTGGAAACTCAACTGTAGTTATGAACGTTTATAATATTATACTCAGAATGAATGGAGTTGATTTTGAAATGGTCGCAGCCTTATCTAATAAATTAAATTTTAAATATTCTTTGCTTGGTTATTATAAAGGAATCGAGACATTTGATTACCTGATAATGAATAATATTAGAGAATCCTTTAAATTGGTTAATAAGAATTAAAATGAAATATCAAGAATTTTTAGATCATTTATTAGCAGTTTATTATTTCGCATCTAAGACTAATCCCAAATTGGGCTTGACACCTTTTTGGGTTGTGGATATGATAGAGGAAGGGTATTCATCAAGTGATGTTAAAGATATAATGAATTCATTAGGTGCTCAAGGTTATTTGTCACATTACTTTCAGAGTTCAGGTGATATTTCTAAGATTACATTGAGTGGTAAAGTTTATTACGAAGGTCTTTCCCAAGATTATAGAGATAAAATTGAATCATTTCTTAAGCAAAAAGGTATTTTAGAAATAGTTTGTAAATTTAAATCTGCCTCAGATATAGATGCATTTAATAAAGACCATCCTAGTAAATTAATTAATGAGATTGAGAGTGAGTTAGAAAGCTTAGAAGGGATAGATAAAGATATTGTTGAAGATATAAGAATAATAAAACTTGAGTTTAATAAAAGAAGTCCAAATCGTGAAGTGTTAAGAATGAAGATGGATGAATTATTAGAGGAAAATATTCTATTCGACAAAATTCAAGAATTGAAATATAGACTAAGTCTATAAATTTAATGTGCTAACTTACTCTACATCTGAAACTCCTCCACCTCAATAACCCCACCAGCCTCCAAATCACCCAAGTGTACACCCCCAATCCGTAATCGCATCAGCCGCAGAGTAGGGAAGCCCACGGCGGCAGTCATTTTTCTGACTTGTCGATACTTGCCTTCCTTGATAGTTATAGATAACCAGCAGGTAGGTCCATGTCGGTCATCTCTTATTTTTTGGATTCGAGGTAGGAAGTTAGGATCTTCTTCTAATCTATGAGCTCGACAAGGTGTTGTCTTAAATATTACTCCTCTTATACTAATCTCTATGCCACTTGTCATTGTAGCTATCGCAGCATCGTCTATGATGCCATCCAGCTGGACATAGTATTCTTTCTCATGTTTCTTACTGGTGATATTAGCGCTTACTTTTCCATCAGTTGTGAGAAGTAGTAAGCCTTCAGAATCTTTGTCTAGTCGACCTATCGCCATCGTACCCTCTGGAAAATCATGAAACTCTCCTAATAGCTTTTTTTGCTTGCGCTTCAGCTCGTTACTGACGAACTGTGAGACATAACCATATGGCTTATGTAATATGAAGTGACGGTGTTTGATAATTTATTTTGTCCGAAGGTATGATAAAATTGTATAGTGGCTCGAATTATATTTTATACTAATGAGTAAGACTGTAAGTCTGCTATTTCTATATCTAATTTGATCTACCTAATATTAATAGTAAGACTCAATGACAGCGAACTTGCCGTAGGAGCTAGTGAGACATTGTATTTATCTGATTTGATTTTATGAAGTTTAGGTACAAAGTAGCCTATAGTTCCTCCTATGATATATCCGACGATTACATCAGATGGAAAATGACGACCAGCATCATAGCGCCAGTATGCTGTAACGGCTGGTAAGGTAGCAGCAGCAGACCACCAGAGATACTTCAGCTTACTATCAGGATACAGATCAGACAACACTGATGCTGTAAAAAAAGATAATGAACTTACATGTGAGGTATGACCTGAGTAGAAGGATTCTCTTGCGTTAGAGGTCAGTCTCTCAGCGATGCTTAGATTATTATTATAAGTAAATGGTCTATTTCTCTTAACTGTAGCTTTAGATATAAAAGTAGCAGCAGTATTAGTGAGGAGGGTCTCCATATATAGGATGCCTATATTGCTCCATTCTTGTTTCCCTCTTCTAGAAGCCAGGACTATAAGTGGCATTGCTAATGCTATATCTCTGCAGTGATCGCTAAGCAGAGCAGAATTAGAATTATTTCTCGTCGTGGCTGATCTATCGAAACTATTTATATTCTCTGCATTGAGTAGATTGAGTTCAGACTCCGTTATCGTATTTTGATTATGAGCTATAAGAAATGCAGATCCTAATGACAATCCACCAACTACAAATACATAAGAATCCTTTCTCCAATCTATATTATAGATGGGTGAATGCTGTGCTGAGGATTCTGATATATGCGAGATAATGCATAAAATAATTATAAAAAAAGCGAGTGATGATTTATGCATTCTAAGTTGTTATTATTGAAATTCTTAAACTTTAAATAGAGAAAATAAAACGTACATATACTCACTATAATTTTACTTTAACCCCTGCATTAAATATAAATCCATCAAGAGGTGCCCATACTTCAGTGAATCTTGGATTATTGAAGGGTTCTTGTACTAAGCTTTCATATCTTGTCTGTCTTGTATCTGTCCAGTTCTCTAAGTTGATATAGACAGCATAGTTATCGAACATTCTCTCTGCTAGGAAGCCTGCTTTGAATAAGGACCTGACGACTCTACCAGAGTTAAGGACTTGGCTACTTTCATATTCTGCATCAAGACCACAACGCCACTTACCCTCTACGATAAACATTAAGTCACCATGTACAGAATGTGCAGGTGTAAGCGGAAGCGTACTGGTCTCGCCAGCATCGTTGCCTTGGGCATCTACATATGTGTAGCCGAGATATAAGTTAAAGTTGCTCAGTGTAGCCTTAACTAATGTCTCTATACCTTTCGTCTCAAAGTATCCATCACTATTAGCGAAAGCAAATCCACTGCCTCCGATAATGGCGTTATCTTTAAGTAATAAGGGAGAGTTTAGTTTGTTATAGAATATATACTCTGTAAGACTTAAGCTGAAGTTGTCAGATGTATACAATCGATACGTTAAGTCGGCATTTAGACCAAAAGATTTTTCTGCCTTATGAATATCCTTATCGATCGGTAGTACATTCTGAAAAGCTAATATCTCTGCATCTTCAGTAAATATTGTCGGCAGCTTATAGCCTAATCCACCTCCTATTCTTCCAGTAAAATTGAGAGTTGGCTTGTACACCATAGCTATCTTAGGAAGGATGAAGTTGCCATAGTCATTATTATAGTCAGACCTTAGACCGCCTTCTACAGATACTGCAGCAGATAAGTCATGTATGTATTGTACGAATACGCCTGCTGTCAATAAGTTCTGATCTCTGAGCTGTGATGTTTCGATCATTTTCTCTGAGAAGTTCTCTGAATATAAGTTGAGTCCGAGGATTAGGTTGCTATTGGACTTGCTGTGAGAATAGCTGACTTCAGAAAAAGTAGAAAATTGTGTGCCTGCAAATGCATAGTTGTTTAAGAAGATATTTCTTCTGAAACTGTTAGTACTATTTTTAATTTCTATTTTCTTATTGCTCGATAGATCATGTTCTATTTTGAATAAAGTAGATGTTTGTTTCGATTTATTTCTTTCGAAGTAGTTGTTGATAGAATCTAATTTTCCACCTTCTACAATTATTATATCGCCACCTATTCTATTCTCGTTAGTGAAGGTACCTCCGAGACTGATGGTCGTCTTATCATTGAGATAGTAGAATACTTTAGGGTTAAAATTAAATTTTCTTACTTCTGGTACATCTGAGAATCCATCTTCATCTACATCATATACCGTATTCGTATTATTAGATGTGAATACTGTCATGCCCCACTTTCCTGATCGGGTAGAGTAGAATGCATTGAGGTCAGTATTGCCTATGTGTGACATGTTGAGATGCAGTGATGCTTCTGGTTCGTCTTTGGGTTCTTTGGATATTAGGTTAATCAATCCACCGATGGCCCCTCCTCCATATAGTGTCGAAGCAGAACCTTTGACAAATTCTACTTGGCGTAGATCGAGTGGTGGTATCTGCAATACGCCGAGACCTCCGGTAAACCCTCCATAGATCGGGAAGCCATCTTTGAGTATCTGTGTGTATCTACCATAGAGTCCTTGGATTCTGACGCTTGATGTACCTGACGTTGCAGATTGTTGTTGGACCTGGATGCCAGTCGTATGCATGAGTAGGTGAGCGATTTTAGAAGGATCCATGGTTGCTGCTTCTTCTATCTCGTCGGTGATGACTTCTATTCTTGTAGGAATATTAGCGACACTTCTATTAGCTCTGTTAGAGCTGACGATAACTTCTCCCAGCTCCTCAGAGCCAGAGGTGAGTTCTATTATAAGCAATTCTTTATCAAACGGAAAACGTATAGAACGACTTACTCTCTCGTAACCAATGTAGCTACATGATAAGTTATAAGTACCGTTAGTAATATTCTTGATTGTCGCCATACCATCAGCATCCGATACGGTGCCGATATCGAGTTGGGCTATCTGTATAGTGACACCTATTAGTTCTTCTTTGGTTTCAGAATCTACGGTTTTGATATTAATAGAGTTTTGAGCTTTTATGGTAATGAAGCTCACTAATGTAAGTGTGAATACAAGAATGTATTTCATGATAAAAAATTTAGGATATAGAAAATAACTTACTCATAAAATAGGACATAGCTGTCCTATGGAAATAAGATCCTAAACTTTCGGTGGGTGGAATATGCCTTTGGTTTCGACTATGTCATATGATAGGATAGGCCTCGCAAAGCTTGATTCGATAATAGGATCAAGAACTTGAGTTATATCTTGTATGACATGACTTACTAAGAACATTGATATCGGAGATACTACATTTTGTAATGGGAGAGAGCCATGGTCAGTAGGCGTATCATGATCGTGATCGTCTTCT
>CALLAG010000030.1 GCA_938002705.1 uncultured Saprospiraceae bacterium
TATCCTTTTTATTGTAGGAATCATCTTGGTTTTCGTTAGACAATTTAATGAAGCACTTTTCTCAAATATCAATGAATTCTGGATAGATATTATGTGGCCTATCGGTGCACTGATGTACAGTTTTGCTTTACTGTATATAAATAAGGAAGAGGCAAAAGACAGTTAACTAATGAGTCCATTCAGCAGTACCATCTTAAGCTGATGTTCCAGCTCTATCTTACTGATGTTAGGATGCTTGTGATGCCATGAGTATAACCAGTGCAGACTCGATAGGATAGAGTAGAGGGCCAGGTCTATATTGACTTTCTTTGCTATAAGTCCTTCTTTCTGGCATGCACTCAGGATACTTAAGAACCGTTGTTCGTATACGCTTCTTTGTTTTTTGTATTGTGTGAGTTCAGGTTCTGACAGATGTACCCACTCTCCAGTTATAAGAGCGATACTATCAGAATTATGTAAGGTCAATTGTACATGCAGATTGACTAATGCTTCGAGCTTCGCTTGTGTATCTAATGTAGAGCTAAGAATATCTTCCATTCCACTCGTGAACTCTCCGGCAATACCCATCAGTAGTTCTTGGAGAATTTCTTGCTTAGAACTGATATGATTATAGAGGCTGGCAGCCTTCATATCCATAGCTAATGCGATGTCTTGCATACTCGTAGCAGCGTACCCCTTCTTTCGGAATAGGTAAGATGCTTTTTCTTTTATTATTTCTTTCTTAGACTTCTGGATCGACTCCATGAGTGATGGGTTTATACCTACGGTGCTAATCTTTTTGTATGCCAAGTTGCGTCATCAGATAACTCGTAGACATATCTATCATGAAATCTATTCTCACGGCCTTGCCAGAACTCTATCTTGGAAGGTTTGATTATAAATCCTCCCCAGAAGTGGGGTAGTGGTATCTTATCTACTTCTGCGTATTCTTCTTCTATTTGTTTTCTTTTTTCCGTAAGGTAGTCTTCTTTTATCTCCTGACTTTGAGGTGATGACCATGCACTTATCTGACTTGCTCTGGGTCGCGACTGGAAGTAACTGTTAGAGACTTCTTGCGAGACTTTTTCTGCAGTGCCTTCTATTCTGACTTGTCGCTCCAGTTCTTTCCACCAGAATAATAAGGCCACTTGTGGATTACTGATGATCTCCTGACCTTTCTTACTTGTGTAATTGGTGTAGAAGATAAAACCTTCTTTGCTGAATCCTTTCAGTAATACCGTCCTGGCAGATGGATGACCACTTGGACTTACAGTCGCTATAGTCATCGCATTAGGTTCTATGATATTGTTTTTCTCTACGTCTTGATACCATCGCTCAAATTGTACGATAGGATCTATAGCAAGATCTTCCTTTGTAAGTATATCCTTCTTGTAGTTTTCTCTGACGTTTCCTAAGTTATTCATATATCTACTTTTTTGAAAATGCTCTTCCCATTCTAGTCTTAGCTCTATATGCAAGCCAATACATCACTGGTACAACAACTAATGTAAGGAAAGTTGCAAATATCATCCCATATATAATCGTCCAACCCATAGGACCCCACATAGCCGTATTATCGCCACCAAGAAAAAACTTAGGATCCCAGCTCTCTACAAATGAGAAGAAATTAAAATTAAACCCTATAGCTAATGGGATAAGCCCCAATACGGTTGTGATAGCGGTCAGTAATACGGGCCTCAGCCTTGTAGCTCCTCCTGTAATTATACACTGTAGCACATCTGACCTGTCCAAGCCACTCATATCTTCGATGCCTAATGATTCTCTCTTATTCTTGATCAGTAGGTTGATATAATCAACCAGTACAATGGCATTATTAACCACGATACCTGCGAGAGATATCAGTCCTACTCCTGACATAAGAATACTGAATTCCTGACCAGTAACTACATATCCTATAAGAACACCTATGGTACTGAAGAGGACAGAAATAATAATTATAAATGGAGATATAAATGAATTAAACTGTGTAACTAATATTATAAATATGCAGAATAGAGCAATCAAGAAAGCATTATTAAGAAATGCCGTATCCTCAGATTGTTGCTGCTGCTCTCCAGTGAATGCATAGTTATAGCCTACAGGTAGGTCATAGTCTTCCATCAGGTTCTGTAAGTCTGCGTTTATCTCATTGGCATTATACCCTTTGAGAATGTTAGAGCTTATGGTGATGACACGTTCTGAGTTGATCCTACGTATCGCATTGTAAGTCGTAGAATATTCTATACTTGCTACAGAAGAGATAGGGACTTGTACAAGCCTTCCGTTAATAGGATTTCTGAATGTGATTTTCTGATTCATGAGGCTACCTATGTTGTTTCTGAATTTTTCGTCCAGTCGTACAACTATAGGGTATTCGTCCTCACCGACTTTGTACTTAGATACTTCTTTACCGAATACTGACGTCCTGATAGCACTGCCTATCTGAGCTGTACTGATGCCGTATCGGCGAGCTGATTCTCTATTGATATTAATCTGTAATTCTGGCTTGCCGAGTTCTATGTCGAGCTGTAGTTCCTCTATCCCAGCGATGCCAGAGTTGTCTATATGCTTGATCAGTCGATCGCTTATGACTAATAGGGAATCTATTTTGTCACCTTTGATTTCTATATTGACAGGCTTACCTGTAGGTGGCCCACTGGCATTCTTATCTACGGCCACTGTTACACCCGGCTTACCGCTTATTTCTTTTCTTATCTCCTCCATGATCTCATTAGTACTGATGCCTTGTCTGTCCTTGTACTCGAGGAACTGTACCGTCATACGTGCCTTATTAGGTGTAACTCCTGGTACTGGAGGTGCATTAGGGTCTGAAGTATTCTCACCTATCTGAGTCAGTACGGCTTCTACTATATGCTCATATGGTTCTATGACTTTCTGTACATCTTCTTCCAGTTCTTTCATGATCTTATTCGTCGCTTCTATGTCGCTGCCTATCGGTAGGTCTATGAAGATGTTGACGTAGAAAGGATCTGATTCTGGAAAGAAAGAGATCTTAGGCATAAAATTTAAAAATAATACGAATGCTGCAACTAATAACATTACAGTTCCGAGGAGTGTAAGTACTGCATTTTTGCCTCTAAGGCAAAAAGTTAAAAACTTATTATACGTATTCTCAAGCCATGGTAAGAATGTATTCTGAAAACCAAAAGAAGCAGGTCTTAGTAAAAACTGATTAAGCAATGAAAGTACTGCTACTATGAGTAAAAGATTTCTCAACCATCCTATGCCTGCAATATGCGATAGTGCAGCTAAAATTAATGTGATGATGACACCAGTAATTACATTACGTAGTTTTCTTTTTCTTTCTGCAGCATCATCTGATTTGGTGTCTACTTTCATAAATCGACTCGTAAGCACAGGATTAATCACAAGTGCTACGAATAGAGATGATGATAATACGATAATCAATGTGATAGGCATGTACTGCATGAAGATACCCATCATCCCTGGCCAGAATAGTAGTGGCAAGAAAGCTGCTAACGTGGTTGCCGTAGATGCGATAATAGGCCATGCCACCTCACCTGCTCCCATCTTAGCTGCAGACTTACCGTCATGACCATTCTGCATATATCTATATATATTCTCTACTACAACAATACCATTATCCACCAGTAATCCGAGGGCCAGTATGAGAGAGAATAATACGACTACATTCATTATAACTCCGAAGATGTAGAGTATCATAATACCAGTCAGCATAGATAGAGGTATCGCAATACCTACGAATAATGAATTCCTTAGTCCAAGAAAAAATAGCAATACTAATACTACTAATATAACCCCTGAGATAATACTGTTCTCGAGATTGCTGACCTCACTACGTGTGTATACTGAGAGATCATTGAAGAGACTGATAGTCAGGTTGTCTGGAAGTAGTTTTCTCTCTTGCTCTAATAAGACCTTGAGCTTATCTGCTGTAGATAGGAGGTTCTCTCCAGCTCTTTTGATAATCTGGAGTGATATGACAGGCAGCTTACCTGATCGCGAATAGGAAGTTCTTTCTTCGAAGCCATAGATGACATCTGCGATATCTCTTAGATATATTGATCTTTGGTTTTCAGATTTTATAATAAGATCTCTGACTTCGTTGACATCAGAGAATTGTCCTATAATTCTTATCGCTCTTCTGTTGTCGTTATTGATGATCTCGCCACCTGACATGGTGATGTTCTCTCTGGCGATAGCCGCCTCTATATCATCAAAGCTAACTTTGAGTGATTGCATCTTATATAGATCAACATTAATCTTAACTTCTCTGTCCAGTGCACCTGCCATCTGAGCACGAGAGACTTCTGATATATCTTCTATCTTGTCTTGTAGATCTTCCGCATAAGTTCTGAGCTCATCCATGGGATAGTCACCTGAGATATTGATCGTCATGATCGGAATTTCTGAGAAGTCTAATTCTTTGACAGATGGTTCTTGGTCTAAGTCATTAGGGAGGTCATCTTTGGCTTTGTCTATAGCGTCTTTTACTTTTCTGACGGCGAGGTCTACATCTACATCACCTTCGAATTCTGCTACGATAGCAGAGAAGTCTTGTACAGAAGTAGAGGTGATTTTCTTTAGACCTGTTATAGATTTAATTTCTTTTTCTATAGGTCGGGCTATGAGATTCTCTATCTCTTCTGCAGAGTTACCGAAGTAAGGTGTATTAACAAATATTTGTGTCATGGATGCGTCGGGATACTGCTCCTTAGGCATATCCTGATATGCTTTGACTCCGAATAGCAATATCATAAATGTGAGCAAGAATATACTTGTCGCATTATCTACTGCAAGAGA
>CALLAG010000031.1 GCA_938002705.1 uncultured Saprospiraceae bacterium
ACTTGAGGTACTTGAAAGCAGATAGTCACATAATTTAAAAATGATTTTAAAGATCTATCCAGATACCGTTATTGTTATACCTAATGTGTGGTTCTCCGTCAGCAGTGTTAGTGCCATCGTCTACGTAGAATTTTTCTCCACTCGGTGGAGTATTAGTCATAATCATTATCCCAAAGCCGTCTCGACCGTTAAGTCCATTTGGTGGCTCTAAGCCTGGCGAGCCTTGATTACCTTGTGCCCCTTGAGGTCCCTGCGGGCCTGATGGCCCCATAGGCCCTTGTTGTCCTTGTCTTCCTAATCCTCCAAGAGAGTTAGATACTAGTGCATAAGGAACGGTCAATATTTTCTTAGATCCTATGAGTTGAGTACTATTCTGATCTTTAAGAGACACCTCCATTACGTAATCTGCATTTTCTTTGTCATTCATCGCATTGATAAAATTCAAGAAGCCATTTCTATTCACAGATCCTATTTCTACATTGAAGTAACCTGTTCTATCTAATGTAATAGGGTGTGACTCTAAGAAATCAGTTGATGTAGGATTATTAGCATCAGAAATGGATATTTGTATTTCTCTACTTAGGACTTGTTGAAGAGGAGAGACGTCAGCGTCTTCTATGATAAATCCACTATAGTTAAAATTATAATCCCAATTAACGGACTCGTCACATACGGGTTTTATCACTTTCTGAGTTTCAGCACTATTGCATAGGATTAATGATAGTATTATGATTATTATATTTTTCATATGTTTATTTTTTTATTGAAAAGCTATGCCTGTTTTAGAGATTAGGATTATCTCTTAGTAGATATGATTTCTACATAATAAGCGATTCATTATTTTTTTTATAGGTTGATCCAATTTCCATTATTGTAATACCTGAAGCCGGGAAGTCCATCAGTTCTGTTACTGCCGTCATCTAAGTAGAACTGTCCATCTGTAGGATTTTGAGGTATACTACTTGTTATCTCTAAGGTCTGATGACCGTCTAATCCATCAATACCAGGAGGCCCTGAAGGGCCTGGTATTCCTGTCGCTCCTTGAGGTCCTTGATTCCCTTGAGGTCCTTGATCCCCTTGTCGCCCATCGACTCCATCTTCTCCAGGACATCCTAACTCACAACCTAGCTTCGTGGCGAATATCGCATATGGTACAGAGAGTAACTCCACGATGCCATTATTAGCTAAGAATGTCGTGCTACCTTGTGGTCTGAGAGATAAGGCGATGTAATTAGGTACTTCCCAGTTGATGTCTGAGAAAGTTGAGTTATCAGGTAGGCCATTTCCGATCTCTAAGGATAGCTCACCATTGATGCCAGTCTTGACTTTATGTGTTTCTGTATATGTAATATCACCAGTAGGAGTCGCTTCGATGACATCTACTAATATGTCTAAGTCCGCAGACTTAATAGGGAGGTCCTGTCTATCAGTTATGATTGTCTGGAAGTCTATGGCATCAGTCTGAGCATAAGTACTGACCGATAATGCCATCAGGCTTAGGACCGATATGAGACTGATTATGTTTATTTTATTTTTCATTTATTTCTGTTTTTTATAAGGTATTGTTCAATAGTTTGAATAAAACAAAAGCACAATTTTAATTTTTTACTTATCAGTTTTATTGACTTTAATTCTGTGTATGGCTTAGTATTATTTTTTCATATTGTACAAGTTCACCTTTAGTTATCTTAAGTATATAATTACCCGCTGGGTTGCCTGATAGGTCTATTGATGATGAGTTGTACACTTCTCTGATCAGCCTTCCTTCTATTGTATATGCCTTGATACTATTGATATCAGTATCTATATAGAATATACCATCTGCAGGATTAGGATATACTTTCGTAAATGTTAGGATCTCTTGATTATCAGTACTCACGGTAGGAAACATATCTACATAAGTAGTCCCTGTAGTATTAGTGACCACAGCTGGATTAAAGTCAAAATAAATGAATCCAGTATTGTTAATCTCTGTGCCTATGTCGAGTCCATCTATCGGGCTGATAGAAAACATTACATGACCATTACTCGCTTCCTCATTAGTAGTACTATCGAGTAAGAATATGTTGTCAAATCTAAAGTCAATGATATATGGATTATCCTTATTGTTCTCTACTGTCAAGACATCAGGATGACTTGTATCCAAAATCTTGAAAGTAGAAAGATCTAATAGCTCGCTTAATGTATCTGTGACTACAACATTCTCAGCATAATCATTACCCGTATTCTGGAATCGGAGTGTATAAGTCAGTTGTTGACCGAGTAAGGCAAGACTATCAGGTCTATTAGGATTAACCAGTTTGTCATTAGGATCATAAGCACATCTAAGTTCTTGCTCGTAGCAGAATTCTTTTCGATCTACACCATTATCCACCCAAGCTATCGTCTTGAATAATTCGCCGACAGTAATGTCATCATCGATACAAGGCACCTTGAGAGAAAAATTAAAGTCTACTTTTTCTGATGGGTATAGTGATACATTCCATCCTACATAGTTAGAATCTATAACCATATCAGGCGCTGTATTATAGATGACTTCTCCTATACGTGGATCTACTTGCAGCCATACCGTCTGGTCATCTATGACTGTACCTTGATTGATGGCGCTAAGTGTATAGGTACGGTTAGTACAACATCTAAAGTTACCAGATGCGATATAGGGTTGTACACATGATAGGGATACATCTGGGCTTAGACCAAATTCTACTAAAGCGTACTGATTATTATCATCTATCGTTACGGATACACTTTCTTCAGAACTTAATGACCAATCTTCTGCTCCAGCATCTTCAAATATAAACTGATAAGTACCCGCTTCTCCTATGAAGCTGACACCTTCTTCACTATGCAGTCTATATTGGTCATCGTCTAATAGAAAGGAGCCTTGTCTCACATATCTATCTAAGTCATCTTTGATTCCATTTCCGTTTTCATCGAAGTAGAACTGAACCTGCGCTTCAAAGGTTTCAGATTGGTTGTAATTAGGGCTTTGTAGTAGACCATTATTGAAACGCAACTTACCGTCTTCGGAAGTGTTGATGATAGTTTCTCCGAGGTTGTAGTATATCCTACTACGGCTATTTTCGGCTTTGCCAGGTAGTGGGCCGAAGGAGGAGAACCCTAAGGTCTGAGCTGATGATGATACGGAGATCATCGCAATGAAAATAATACTAATGCTGTATTTCATAAAAGAGAATTAGATTTAGAAAAAGTGATTATGTGTACATACTTACAATATATTATTTGTTGTAAGCCTATAACGTTACTGTTTAAGTATAATAAATTAGAATTAGACCTTCAGTTTATGATATTTATTCTCCTTACCTTTGCACTATGGTTAAGATAGGTCCATTAGAATTGGGAGAATTTCCGCTATTATTAGCGCCGATGGAGGATGTTAGTGATCCACCATTCAGAGCATTATGTAAGAAGCAGGGATGTGATATGATGTACACTGAGTTTATCTCGGTAGAGGGTCTTATAAGAGATGCTGATAAGAGTGTACAGAAGCTCGATATATATGATTATGAGCGTCCTATAGGCATACAGATATTCGGTGCAGAGCTGGACTCTATGACTCGGGCCGCAGAGATCGTAGAAGAGGCACAGCCGGAAGTATTAGATATTAACTTTGGATGCCCTGTCAAGAAGGTCGTCTGTAAGATGGCAGGCGCTGGTATCCTTCAGGATATAGACAGAATGGTATCGCTTACAGAAGCTATCGTCAAGTCTACTAATCTGCCTGTTACAGTCAAGACACGACTCGGCTGGGATGAGAACACCATATATATAGAAGAAGTCGCTGAGCGACTCCAGGATGTAGGTATCAAAGCCTTATCTATACATGGCCGTACGAGAAAGCAGATGTATAAGGGAGAAGCAGACTGGACATGTATAGGCAATATCAAAAATAATCCAAGAATCCACATACCTATATTCGGTAATGGAGATATCAATTCTCCTCAGAAAGCATTAGAATATAAGAACCGATATGGTGTGGATGGCATCATGATAGGTAGAGCAAGTATAGGTAATCCATGGATATTCCGTGAGATCAAAGCCTTCTTAGAAGATGGGACGATCATAGATCCACCTACTATACAAGAAAGAGTCGATGCAGCTAAAGAGCACCTCACACGATCTATAGACTGGAAAGGGGAGAAGCTCGGCGTGGTAGAGATGAGAAGACACTATACCAATTACTTCAAAGGCTATAGAGACATCAAGCCTGTCAGAGCACTTCTTGTAAGAGAAGATGATCCTAAAGTATTATTTGAGATATTGGACGAGATCCAGTATCGATATGCAGACGAACAAGCTTACGCCTCGTAATGAAAATCGAATTTACTGAATTAGAAATGACAATTGCTGATGCAGTATCACAAGCATCGGCTGAGATGGGTGTACCAGCATATCTGATAGGTGGATTTGTAAGGGATAAACTCATCGGTAGATCTACTAAGGATATAGATATCGTCTGCGTAGGTGACGGCATAGAATTGGCTAAGAAAACATGCCAAGTATTAGGTATAAGAAATAAGATCGCCATCTTCAAGAGATTCGGCACAGCGATGATTAATTATAAAGGTACAGACGTAGAGTTCGTCGGTGCACGTAAGGAGTCTTACTCTAAGGATTCTCGTAAGCCAGAAGTAGAACCGGGGACGATAGAAGATGATCAGAACAGGAGAGACTTTACCATTAATGCACTCGCGATAGCATTGGACAAGGCACCTTATCAGGATGTTATAGATCCATTTGGCGGTATAGCAGATATGGAGACTAAGACGATTAGGACACCATTAGATCCTGATAAGACATTCTCTGATGATCCTCTGAGGATGATGAGGGCCATTAGATTTGCGACACAGTTGTACTATGATATCGATGAGGTCACATTCGCTGGTATCAAGCGTAATGCTCATAGAATAGAGATTATATCAGCAGAACGTATCGCTGTAGAGTTAAATAAAATTATACTTGCTCCAGAGCCTTCTATCGGATTTAATCTATTGTCTGACTGTGGATTATTGGATTTGATATTTCCAGAGTTTGAGAAGTTACGAGGTATCGAAATAAGAAATGGAATAGGGCATAAGGATAACTACTATCACACATTAGAAGTACTGGATAATATCTGTCGAGAGACCGATAATCTATGGCTGAGATGGGCTGCAATATTACATGATATAGCTAAGCCAGACACTAAGCGTTTTGATAATAAATCAGGATGGACCTTCCATGGTCATGAGGTTGTGGGTACACGTATTGCTTATCGGATATTCAAGAGATTGAGATTACCTCTCGATCACAAGATGAAGTATGTACAGAAGCTCATACGATTACATCTGCGACCCATCAGTGTGACTAAGGAAGATGTGTCTGATTCCGCTATCAGGCGTCTACTGTTTGACGCAGGAGATGATATAGATGATCTTATGACACTCTGTAAGGCAGATATTACCTCTAAGAATAGAACCAAGGTAGCTCGCATCAAAGAGAACTATGAGCTTGTCAAGCAGAAACTGATAGATGTAGAAGAGAGTGATAAGATGAGAAACTGGCAGCCACCGATTACTGGTGAGTTGATTATGGAGACATTCGGTATAGAGCCCTCACGTGCAGTAGGAGATATCAAGTTAGCTATCAGAGAAGCGATATTAGAAGGCGACATCCCCAATGATTACGATGCTTCATATGCCTATATGATTAAGAAAGGAGAAGAGTTAGGCCTCTCTGTAGTGGATAAGTAATATGAGTATTTTTAAGAATGCCATATCTAAAATTTCTCTAAGACTACGACGAATACAGATTATACGTAAGGGCCTCCGTCGCTTAGGTATTAATCTTCCAGCATTTCCATCAGGACATTATTATTCTCCTATCGTCGATACTCAAAGCGTTCTGGATAGTGATAGTATTTTTATAGAAAAGAAAGTATTCCCAGGGATAGAATTATACGTAGAAGAACAACTTGATTTGGTGAGTGAGTTAGCTCAGTATTATCACGATATCAATTTTCCTATTAGTAAATCAGAATCTCATTTCTATTATTACGATAACCCTTATTTCTCATATAGTGACGCTATATCGCTGCATCTTATGATGACTCACTTCCGGCCCAGTAAGATAATAGAAATAGGTTCAGGATACTCTACAGCATGTATGTTAGATACCGTAGCTCAGTATGGTATGGACTGTCATCTTACGAGTATTGACAGAGATACTCTTAGGCTTACAGAATTGCTTGATGATAAGTCACTGGATAATCTCGATGTGATCGATAGGCCTCTGCAGGAAGTGGACATTACATTATTTGAGAGACTGGGGGAGGGAGATATGCTATTCGTAGATAGCTCACATATCTCTAAAGCTGGTAGCGAATTACATAAGATCATCTTTGAGATATTACCTATTCTACAGTCTGGAGTTATCATTCACTTCCATGATATACTTCAGAATTTTGAGTATCCCAGAGAGTGGATAGACGAAGGCCTCAGCTACAATGAGAGTTACTTACTTAGATCATTCTTGCAGTACAATTCTGAGTTTAAGATCCTGTTGTACTTAGGACAGCTACAGCAAGACTACTCAGAAGTATTCGAGCAGAAATGGCCTATGACGATGCACCCTCACGAAAGATATATGTATGGAGCTAAGAAAGGTACCTACATAGAATCTATATTAGGACAGAGTCTTTATATTATTAAAAAGTAGTTGTCACCTTTTCTTTTAGAATTCCACCTTCAATCTTCCTCTTAGTCCGAGACCTTTGACACCAAACATTTCTTCTACATTAGGTCTGTCCAGATAGTTGACTCTTTTTACGACATCAAATCTGAAGAATCTGAAGATGTTATAGATCCCGATTCCATATTCTATAAATGGCTTACCGCCATCAAATCCTGACGTTAATAAATCACCATTAGCTAATTGATTATACTGGATTAATTCTGGATTGATGTTCGGGTTATTATCATCATCTAAGCCACCAATTATAGTCTTAAGACTGATCACTTCTTTGAGTTTGAATTTTCTTATGAGTGGTATTCTATTGACGATGTATCCATCAAAGAAATGCTGCATATAGAATCTTGCATATTTGTCAGTAGCAAATTCTAAGAAATTCATCGTATTAAAAGATATCGGCATGAAAGAATAGGACTGATTAGCAGTAGGTATATAGAGGAGTATAAATGGAAGATTATCTCCCCATACGCGTCCGACCTCTGCTTCCATTTCCATCCTTCCCAGTATGGACATGGATACACGTTTCTTAAGCTGGACTGAGACATTATGGAAAGTATAGTCCCCACCTAATGCCTTGACACCTGCCTTATAACTCAGTTGTAATCTAGGATGATCAGACTTGATAGGTGTCCTTATTTCTCTACCTTGTATGAATGCCGTATTAGGTGAGAATTCTCCGGAGAAACTAATCTCAGTTGTGTGCACATCAGCAATAGATGTCGGCACATCATTCCTTAGGGCTTCAAATTTTAGTGTACCGTATGGCTCTCTCTTTTTATTATCAAAGCCAAATTTCATAAATCCTACTTCATTTTCTAAGTACAGGTCTACATTGTATTCTTCTACGAAAAGCATCTGATTAGTCTGCCCTCTACGGAATGATGTAAGGAAGTTATCCGCTGATAAAAACTCTAATTCTAAACCGGGAAAGAATACATCTTTTCTGTAAGCGAATTCGGCATATCTTCTCGGATTTTCTCTATAGTCATCATTGAACGTGTATAGAAGAGAAGCGCCATATTTAAATTTCTTGTCTTTTAATCCATAAGCGGTGTATCCTCTGGCTTGTATCTTCTGTGTAAGATTATGAGATGTCTCTGGACCTACTCTAAATCTAAGCCCCTCTATCTGATTGAAACTCGCCATCGTTCCTAGCTTCCCGATGTCTATAGGGCCTGCAGGGATAAATCCAGTCGTCAGTATCTTAGTCGCTGTGACAAATCTACGATATGCCGGCACCGTCTGTAAGGTGTCTATCATATCATAGATGCCTTGTTCCTTAGGTGTCAGGGTTGATAGTCTACTGTCCGTCCAGAAGCTTTTGTCTCTATCATAAGCATCTTCGGCGATGATGACTTCTTCTATATTATCAAAAATGGATTCGTCATCAGGAGGGGAGAAGTCATAGTTCTTATATATATTATCTCGGGAGGCGTAGACCCCCAATCCTCCCGAAGACAAGGAGGCATCTAATGTTATCTCATCACGCGTCAGGGCATAGACGCTATCTACTTCTTCAAATTCTTGGACCACACGTATATCTCTGACGAAGTTAAGACTGATATCCTTAGTGATACCTAAGACTGCTTTGAGCAGAGTATATTGGTTGTCGTTAGAGATATAGACATCACCTGTAAATCCTATAAAGGTTTTGTTCCTCGGTATAAAAGCAAGATGAATAGCTTCCTGCTGATTGACATAGGTTGTATCCAGAATATAGAATCGATAATAGTTCAGTGCCCACGGTGCCATAGGGCTTAAGAAGTCATTATCTAATAACTTGATACTATTATCATATAGATTGACATCTTGATAGAGGAGGTCGATAATACTTGTAATACTCTCCATATCTAAGGCCTCATCAAACTCTGTCATCTTGATCGCATTTCTGAATTCTTTCTTGGATTCAGGGTCTTTACGATAGTGTACTGATGATAGTATCTCTCTTATATATAATGGTAAGAATACTCTACCGTTCACATCAGAAGTATCTAAGTAATTCCATAGAAACTGGAAGTTCTTAAACGATTTCCTTTGTTTGAACTCTTCAGAGATATTATTGAGATCGAGTTCTAATATTTCGTGTTTGTCATAAGTGTAGTGCTCTTGGGATTCTAGTCTATTACGATCTCTGTTCTCTATTACCTTACGCATCAGGTCTACGGCCGGGTTGTTCTTCTTTCGGTATCTTCCTTTCTTTTCTACGATTGTTACTTCTGCTATGCTTACGCCTTCTTGTTCTAAGTAGAAATCTATAGTTTGTCTTTCTTCCTTAATGATAGGTAGGGATACAGCTTTGTAACCTATGAAATTACATATGATAGTATCAGAGGGATTCTTAGTTTCTATGAGGTATTGCCCGTCCAGATCTGTAGAGGCACCGACGTAAGTACCTTTAAGTATAAGATCGACGAACGGCATTGCTTCTTTAGTCTGTGCATCGAATACACGACCTTTGATTCTAGTAACATTTTGACCTTGAAGTAAGAAAAACTGTAGTGATAAAAGTAGGCTTAGAAGTGTAAGTTTGAATGTCTTAAAAGTGGTAATTGATTGCAAGGTTCTTTGTTTTTTTGAGATATTTAGTAGAAATGATTTTTATTAGAATATCACTTCTATATTCCTAAAGTTTGGATAGATATAAAGTTCAATTGTCCAATATGGATTTAACATATACCAATTGAATTCAAAATTGATACTAAAAGTTAGCTTGAACAACTAATAGAGCTATTTAAGAAAATATTATGAATTACTGAGTGACTATATATTGCTGAAAACCTGTAGACTGGGTATGAAGGATATTCTTCTCAGAAGAGGCATGAAAGAATATAGCTTCAGTGTCTGGTATTCTTTCGATCAATTCTATTGATTTTTCTCTACCCATCACCATAAATGCTGTAGCGTAGGCATCGGCAATCATACAATTACTGGAGATGACTGATACACCCAGTAGATCATTCATTTCTGGAAATCCAGTATGGGGATTAATCTCATGACCATATATCTGATCATCTACCTCATAGAAATTTCTATAATTTCCAGATGATGCTAATCCTACACCGTCTAGCGATACGGCCATCTCTATATCATTAATGGCAGCGTTGATCTGGGGTTTGGATAAGGCTATAGTCCATTTTTTATTATTTGCTTTTTGCCCTTTACAGTATACCTCACCGCCGATTTCTACGATGTAACTTTTTATGTTTTTTGATTCTAAGAAAGTGCTTATATAGTCTACAGCGTATCCTTTCGCTATGGCACTGAAGTCAAGTTGTGCATTGATAGGTTTGATATATTGCATTTGATTATCGCTGATTTGGTCTGACCAATATCCAAATCCAACTGCATCCATCAGTTTATTGACTTTTACTGAATAGGTTTTTGTCACCGGCTTTTTGGCAGTATATCCGAATCCCCAGTAATTGACTAATGGCATAACAGTAGGATCATAATAGCCTGCCGTCCTCCGAAATACGTTAACTGAGTTGATATAGTTTTCTATAAAATGTGGATTGTACGGAAAACTATATTTGAGATTTTCTATATAATCACCTTCCTTAAGGATAGTCGCTTTCTGGCCTAAGCTGTCTTTGTTGATTTTACTGATTATGGATTCAGGAATGTACGTAGATACCGCTTGGTTAATCTCTATCAGAATAGAATCTATGGCTGTCTTATAGTCAGATGATACAGAATCAATATATACAATGTGGTAGGTGGTTCCCATTGTTTTCCCATCTACAACGACTGTCTCATAACCATTTACGCTGCGAGCAGGATTCTTATCTGTCTTACATGCACTTACAGATAGTATAAGGCATAGACAAGTAAATAGATTGATTAGAGATGAAGATCTATTGGCTGACAATGATATAAGACTGCTGTATTAATCGAATAGGTTAGAATAATCAGTATCATCTTCTTTCGTTCTGTATTGAGCTTCTCTTCTTGGCTCGTTGAGGTCGAGGATATCATTAGTACTCTCAGAACCTCCGAGGAGTAGAAGTGTACTTTTCTTCTCATATTCTTCGAGCATAGCCATGCCTTTCTCTTCGAATATCCCTTCTTGTAGATCTATAGAATTCATAAAATCAGATGATAGCTCCATGAATCTCTCCATCTCACCTACCTTATTAGCCACATCATCAGCGATGCCCTGCATTGCTTGGTCAAACATAGCTCTCTTATCCGGATCACCTTTGATGATGCTCATCGCAGACTTCATAGCTGAGTGAGAAGCTCGTATTGCTTTTCTCTCCTGCTCCTTAACTCTTACTTGATCCTTAGTATCTTCTAATAGGATCTCAGAGTTAGAGTACATCTTAGTGAGTACTCTGTATAGCACAGCAAGCTTTTTATGGAGGGCAACATATTTCTGATTAGTTTCTTTGAGTCTTGCTGCTTTTCTGCTTGCAAGAACCATAGACTTCTCATCGCCGAGTTGCTTGGCTTTTCTTGCTATAGCAAGATTTTTATCTATATCTGCATTATTAGTGCTGACTTGAGTCTTGAGGTTTCTCATCTGGCCTTTGAGATTACCGATCTGCTTGCCCATCTTCTTAAGATTACCCTCGAGATCTGAGATGTAGTTCTTAAGTATCCCCATAGGATCTATAGTGACGAATATGGAAGTGATCTTTCTCATCACACTCTGATACATATATGAGAATAGATTACGGGTTCTTCCATCCAGAAACATATAGACGATCACACCAAGTGTACCCAGTATAGCTACCTTACCTAATAATGTAGCAAAAGCGCCTATTAAGAATCCACCGAATGTAAAACCTACCCAGCCTAATACTGCAAACAATGCAATGAGGAACAAAGCACCAGTCTTTCCTTCTGGCTTACTCCAGAATGATTTTGCTTTAGCGGTATTAGGGTTATCGTAATTAGCCATATTTGATATTATAATATTTGATTTATCGAAGTTATGTCATCTTTTATTTCTTTGGTAATGACATCGTATGCTTTTAAGAATTTTTCTTTAGTACTGTCTATTTTAAGTTGAGAAGCCTCTACATCTTGATCTACTGTGTCTATTCTATTCTGGAATATAGCGATCTCTCTTTCTAATTCTTTGATCTTATTCTTATGGAGCTCTATTTTCTTAGTCAGTCCTTCGACTTCGCCTTTCCGACCATCGATTTTGAGATTCTTTTGGCCTAATAGAGCTTCCGCAAATGATTCTCGCTCGTTTTCCAAAGCGTAAATATATTTATTTGCAGAGTTTAGGAGGCTTTCTTTAGACAAGCCCATCGTAGAAGCCGTCATAAATGCTGATTTGTAAGATGTCTCATTATCCATATTCAGATCCGCTAATCCTCTTACAGCTTGCTTAAATTTCAAATAATCAAATGAATTAACGTCATGTGAGTTTTTGATCGCCCTGAGTAATGCATTAAGCGATTTTTCGTCTAATTCTTTTGTTCCTCTGAATATATCTCTTAGATCTGTTGTCATCTTCTTTTCTTAATTAATATCAAGATATGAACATTAGTTCAATAATATAATAATGTGACGTAATGATGTCAGTCATAAAGCAATTAAAGCTGATTTTCTATCCTATTTTTTAGGGGATATCATTCTTTATAATGTGTATTTTATGGGTATATCACCAGTTTTTATAATTAAGATACAAAGGGTTTAATAATTTATTATCAATATTTTACGTATTACAAAAATATTTAATATGTTTGCTATGTATTCTTTTGCATCCCAGCAAAAAACAGTAAGATTTATTTATTTGTAAGCAGACTTAATAATTAATTAAGAGGTCTGTGAATTTTTATGTGGTACTACTCCACATAGAGGTAATGTATGTGATAAACTTACTTTTTACTCAAAAACTAGATTTTAATGCGTAATACCAAGCCCTTTTTAATATTAGCGTTTTCTATGCTAATATCACTCGCTAATGTTCTACAAGCTTCTGGAGGTCATTCTTTTGCGGCGTTCAAAGCCCAAAGCTCTGAGAAATTTAATCCATTCTTAATCACTAAAGCATTAGGAACGACTACAGAGTCACACTATGCGGGAAGCTCTTTTTTCTTTGGAGATCCTGATGATTCTCTCTGGGGTGGAAGTGGTAATGCTTCTGGCGCTCCTGATGGATTATCGGCTAATACTTTTGTATTTCCTAATAAGAAATCAAGATATCTACTTCTAAAGGATTTTGACTTTAATATTCCATGTAACGCTGTTGTTACTGATATCGCATTTAACGTAACAAGAAGGAATAATTCTACTGTAGATGCAGCAGATGTAGAGGTAAGAATATTTAATCCTGTGACGCTTAATTTTAGTGTACTTAATAATGCTGATCCTGGTCCATGGATAGAAGGAGGGGCATATGAGACTATAGTATATTCTGATGCTACGTGGGGTGAGACATTTAGCCCTGAGACACTTAATGATCCGAGGTTTGGATTAGTCATCTCTGTGGCCAATCTTGAGCCCGCTGGAAGATCAGATGCTCAGATCGATGCAGTTGAGATGGTTGTATGTTATGATGTAAGTGATCCGATAGGCACGCCAATATCTATAACTACCGCTAAAGTAGACGCTTGTTTTGATCAAGGTAGTATAACAATAACGGCGTCAGGTGGTACAGGAGCTTATGAATATTCTAATGATGCTGGAATGACGTGGCAAGCAAGTAACGTCTTTGATGGTCTATCTTTTGGTGATTATATAGTGACTGTAAGAAGTACAGACGGAAGTTGTCAGACAGCTAATTTCTACTGTAACGTTAGTGGTGATGACAGGATTCTTCAGGCGGGAGATATGGTTGTTGCATGTTCTACGTATCCTGGTAGCCGAGTAACATTAGCTGTTGAGAAAACTCAACCATTTAATGATTTTTATAATGATGGTTTTGTCGGTACTGATGTCTCAGGACTATTGCCTGTACATCCATATGAGTGGACAGTAAGCGATCTTGGAGGTGAGGTATTTAGTTTTAGTATTGATCAGAATAGAAATATATATACGGCAGTTACTACATTATATGATTTAGTTCCAGGAGCTATGATCTCACCTGTAGTATCTAAGATAGATGCATTTACTGGTGATGTTACACAATATACTACACTTCCAGGTAACGTAGGTGCAGCAGGTGTAGAGTATGACACACTATGTAATAATCTATATATTGCTAATCTTGATGACGGTATGATATATAGAATGGACCCAGACAATGGTGCAATTCTGAGCTCATTCGATCCTCTCGGTGCTGATGATGGTGTTGCAGGATATGCTCCCTTAGGCGAAAGAGTTGTCGCCGTGACTTATAATTATAGTGACGGCAGATTATACTATTCTGTGTGGCACTCTGACTTTAATATGTCAGGAGTAAAAAATACAATAAGATCAGTAGCGATAGATCCCGCAACTTGTGACTTCTTACCAGCTACAGACCAGTTAGAATTAGAGCAGCCATGGTTGACAGAATATGGTGACCCTACAGCGACGAGTAATTATAATATGCCAGTAGGTGATATAGTCTTCAGTGATGATGGTTCTATAATGCTTTTGTCTGAAGTGGGATTTGACTCTGATGGGCCATCTTCTAAGCCGCATGAGTCTAGAATACTACAGTATAATGGATCATCAGTTAATTGGACATTAAGTACTAATGTACCAGCTGATAATGTTAATCTACAACACGAAGTAGGAGAAGTATCGGATGGACTTAATGCAAGAGGTGGAATTGACTTTGCTAACTCTGGTTTTGATGCAGATAAATGTGCTATAGAGGACGAACAATTTATAGTAGCAACTGCAGACGCTCTCAGAGGAGCTAACTGTAATACTTTTGGTTGTATATACGGACTACAATACCTCCCATTAGCTGGTGGTAATAGTGCTAACTCTGTTATCCTAGATATTGGAAGAGATTTTAGTTCTCAATTAAAGAGTGTCTTCGGTGATGTAGACGTCGTGAGAGGATGCCAAGAATCTGTATTCTGTTGTCCTTCTATAACAGGTACTCCTATGGACGAGACAATATGTCCTGGTGCTGCAGCATCAACGGTCACAGCTACAACAGAGACTGATTCATTAGCATTAGTGTACCATACAACGCTACCAGCAGATTCTATGGCGATATATGCTGATGGTATTAAGATAGATATAGAAGCAACTGTAGGCGGTTCTGCAACTTTAGACTTATCTAATCTTCCTACTACGGCAGGAACTTATTATGTCTATATAGTAACACATCCTACACCAGCAGGTGCATATTGTAGACCTAATCTACCATTTGTAGTTACAGTGGCTACACCTACAACTTTAGAGTTGACTGGAGCATCACTAGTCTGCGTGGATGATGATATAGTTAGTTTTACAGGTACTCCAGCACCTGCAGGAATGGCAATGGGTGCCTTCTCTACCACAGCTACTGCAGGACTCTCTGATAACGGTGATGGTACTGCTGACTTTGATCCTACGACGGCAGGAGCTGGAACTTATGATGTAACTTATACTTACACAGATCCTGACGGTTGTCCATCAAGTATAACAAATTCTATAGAGGTAGATCCATGTTTTGAGTATGATCTATCATTAGCTAAGACTGTGACAAGCACAGGACCTTATATGCCAGGAAGTACAGTGTCATATGATATTGTAATTACTAATGAGGGAGACTTAGAAGGTATCAATATAGAAGTAAGCGATACACCACCTACAGGATTAACATTAGTAAGCAGCAGTGCTGCGACTAATCCTAATATAACAGAAACAACTCCAGGCAATTATACCATCGCTTCAGTGCCAGTATCTGGTTCTGAGACGATTAGCTTGAGTTATACTATAGATATGGACTTCATGGGTACATCTTTACTCAACATAGCACAGATTACAGCTGATAATGGTGATGATAGAGATAGTGATCCTAATGGAGACGAGAATACAGATGACCTTGGTGATGGTATAGAAGATGATGATGAGGACCAAGTCACAGTCAATGTAGGACAGAACTATGATTTGTCATTAGATATAGACCTGACTACGATGGGACCATTCAGTGTAGGGGATAACGTAACATTCCAGATTGTTGTTACTAATGAAGGATCATTAGTAGGCAATAACATTGAGGTATTAGATATAGCTCCTACAGGACTGATCTATGTAAGTGATGATTCTGGGACTAATACTAACGTTACAGGAACTGTACCGGGTGCTTGGGTTATAGGAACATTAGCCCCTAACGAGACAGCTATTATAAATGTAACGTACCAGATAGACCCTACATTTATGGGCATGGTGCTTAATAATAATGCAGAGATAACGATAGATGATGGAGATGATATAGATAGTGATCCGCAGTCTGGCTTCGATACAGATGACTTAGGTGATGGTATCGCTGATGATGATGAAGGTACAGTTATGGTGATGGTCGGTCAAGTCTATGACTTGTCACTGACTAAGACTGTTATCTCTAATGGTCCATATTTTCCTAACGGTACATTGACTTATCAGATAACTTTATCTAACGATGGTACACTCGATGCTTCTAATGTAGAAGTAACAGATACACCACCTTCTGGACTGACATATGTAAGCAGTAATGCTGCTACTAATGCTAATGTTACTGAGACAAGTAACGGCGTATTTGTGGTGTCGGCATTATCAGCGCAGAGTACTGAAGTAATAGAAGTATCTTATCAGATAGATGGCGACTTCATGGGTACGACTATCTCTAATAATGTACAGATTACAGCCGATGATGGTGATGATACAGATAGTGATCCAGATAGTGATGATACTGTTGATGATCTTGATGATGGTCTTCCAGATGATGATGAAGATTCTGAGATAGTTAATGTCGGACAAGTTTTTGATTTAGAATTAACTAAGAATGTCGTAGGACCTACTACCAAGACCTTAGGATCTGAGGTAACTTATGCAATAGCAATAACGAATGCAGGATCATTAAATGCAACTAACATAAATATCGCAGATGCTCCTGGTCCAGGATTAATATATGTATCAAGTAATGCAGCCACTTTAGTTAACGTTACTGAGACAAGTCCAGGCAACTGGACATTATCAAGTCTCGCTTCTATGGGCGTCGAGACTATCGAAGTGACTTATCAGATAGATCCTAATTACACAGGAATGACTGCTACTAATCAAGCTGAGATTACCTCAGCAGATGGTGGTACAGATATAGATAGTGATCCTAATACAAGTTATGATACAGATGACCTCGGTGACGGTGTAGAAGATGATGACGAGGGTAGAGCAGATGTTACGATAGATCTTAATTATGATCTCGCTGTAAGTAAGACTGTTATTACAACAGGACCATATAGAGCTGGAGATAATATTACTTTTGATATAGTCGTCTCTAACGAAGGGACAGTCGATGCTAATAATATAGAAATATCAGAATTACCTAACACGGGACTTATCTACGTTAACAGTTTATTCAGTAACAATGTAACTGAAGGAGCACAAGGTATCTGGACTGTATTAAGCCTTACGGCAAATGCAACAGAAACGATTACAGTGACTTACCAAATAGAGCCTAACTTTACGGGTACATCCGTTATTAATAATGTAAGAATTACAGCGTATGATGGTACTGACGTAGATAGTGATCCAGATGTAGGTCCAGAAGCAGATGATTATAATGATGGTGTACCTGATGATGATGAAGATGAGGTAGCCTTAGACATAGAACAGATCTATGATCTTTCTTTAGTAAAGACTGTAACAAGTAATGGTCCTTATGAGCCTGGAGATATGGTGACTTATTCTATAGTTGTCTCTAATGATGGATCTCTTCCTGCAAGCAATATAGAATTTAGAGACACAGCGACACCAACTCTATTATTCCAGAGTGATGATAGCGGCATGAATGCTAACATTACAAGTCTTGGAGGTGGATTATACCAGATAGGAGCCTTAGCGGCAGGATCTACAGAGACCGTTAATCTTATATTCCAGATAGATCCTCTATATGCTGGAGGACCAGTAGGTAACGTAGGTCAGATAACAGCTGATGACGGCGATGATACGGATAGTGATCCAGACTCAGGACCTGATCAGGATGATAATGATGACGGTATCCCTGATGATGATGAGGATGAAGGAATAATCGACGTATTAATCAACGGAAGTATAGGAGACTTCGTATTTGAAGATACTAATGGTAATGGTATTCAAGATTTTAACGAAACTGGCTTCCCTAACGTAAGAGTTAATTTATACAACGTCAATGGTTTTATAGTAGACTTTCAGTTTACTAATGCATCTGGTAATTACTTATTTGGAGATGTACCAGCTGGTAATTATTACATAGAGATTGTATATCCTGAGGGATATGCTAATACATTCTTCAACCAAGGAGGAGATGATACAATAGATAGTGATGTGGATAACTCTAATGGACCAGGGACTACGCCTATAATTAACTTAGGGCCTGGAGAGAATGATCTATCCATCGACATAGGTATCAATGAGTGTATCCCTATCGGTGAGTTAGTATGGTTTGATTATAATGAGAACGATGTTATCGATCCATTCGAAAATGGTATCAATGGTATCAGAGTAGAATTATATAGACAAGATAGTAACGGTGCATTTGTTCTATGGGATGTAACTCATACTGGACATAAGCCAGGTTCTCCATCTGATGATGGGTACTATAAGTTCTGCGTATCTCCTGGTAGTTATTATGTGAGATTTGTTAATCCACCATTACAGTTAGTTCCGGTGGTACCTAATTTCGGTAATAATGAAAATACAGATAGTGATGTCACAGGAATGTTTGGTTCTGGAACGACGGATAACTTTACAGTTGTAAGTGGAGATGAGAGATGTGATATAGGAGCAGGTTTCTACGCTATGGGCAGCATCGGTGATTACGTATGGCTCGATAATAATGGTAATGGAATGAGAGATTCTAATGACCAAGGTATGGAAGGTATCGTTGTAAGAGCTATTAATGATAATGGTGATGAGGTAGCCAGTGCTATCTCTGATGAGAATGGTAAGTATGTTCTCGATTACTTGACTAAGAGTACAATGTACTTAGAGTTTGACTCACCTGATGGTTATAGCTTTACACAAGCACACATGGGTTCTGATGATAGAATAGATTCAGATGTAGATAATTCTAATGGTGAGAATACAACAGATTACTTTACTATCAACCCTGGTATACATGTACCTAATATAGATGCAGGATTAATGTCCAGAGTATTATCAATAGACTGGAGTAGTGTATCTGGAGAATATAAGCAAAATCATAATTTAGTTAAGTGGTCTATACAGTCTGATGTTGATATAAGTCACTTTACGATAGAGAGATCTTTTGATAACATTGAAGATTTCGTAGAGATAGGAAAAGTACTTTCAGATACGCAAGAATCTAATTATGATTATAAAGATTATGATATCATAGAGCCAGGATTCTATTACTATAGAATATTACAGACAGATATTAATGGAGAAGAGGAGTATTCTAAAGTCATATCTATAGAAGTATCTAATGCACTATCTGATAAGGTGGAGATGTATCCGAATCCAGTTGTCGAAGAATTAATAATTGCTGTTGATATGGATCGCGAGGTTGCTAATTTTGGCATACAACTATACGATAGGTTAGGACAACTTGTAAAATCTAATTTGCTAAAAGCTCAAAATTTGAGAGCTGGCAAAAATCAATTTAACGTTAACGTGACTGATATACCAGATGGTATGTATAATGTTAAGATCAATATAGATAATGAAATATTGTTTAAGAAATTAATCGTTCTTAAGCAGTAGAGATATAGTAATTTTTTATTCTATAAAACCCCAAGGAGGGAGATGCATATCGCGTCTCCCTTTTTTTATTGCCCATAGCTTAATTATTGTAAAGTGTTGATAGCTATTTTTTTGATTGTAGAATGAGTGTAACAAAACCCCTACACGATATAACTATAGGGTTACAAGCATAAGATTATTACCTAATTGTGCTTTATGATAGTCACATCTGTAGCTTCTCTAAGCATTTTTAATTTTATACAATACTTTTGAAAGACAATCTAATTACTTACATACCTGCCCCGTATTTAAGTCTCCACCCTAATAATTCCCTCTACACTTTTTTCCATTATTATTAAAATTCTATTGAGATGAAAATCATTACTACACTATTATTTCTTATTACAGGAGCACTTACAATCTTCGGGCAGAAACCTATGGCATCAGTTAATGGCAGCACAGCTTTAACTACTGATACGGTACACGCATTAGATGACGCAGTTATATCATTGGAGGTCTATCCTAATTCTGAATCATGGCTATGGATGGGACCTGAAGGTTATCTTACAACTGGAGCTGCCGTACTACTTTCAGACTTTACAGCTGAGAAAGCAGGACTCTATACTGCAGCGAGCACTATAGAAGGTGATGATACAGTAATCGAATTTTCTCTTATTCACTTACAGGAAGATTTTGCAGATAATGATGTTGCATACTATGCATGTGGTACCGACTTAGTTACTATAAGTACTGGTACCTCAGGATTGATATATAGCTGGGATAATGGAATGACTACGCCTACGATAGATGTAGATGGGCTTGCAAGTCCATATGGCGTTACAGTATCCACAATCTTTGGTGATACCGATACAGCTGATATCTCAGTGGTCAATACTCAAAATGCTACGATTAATATATCACTGACTCCAGTAACTTGCCATAACATACTAGAGGTTACTGCTCCTGTAGGTGCTGAGACTTATGTATGGTCTGATGGTCAGATAGGTCCGACTGCTTTAGTTGACTTATTTGCAATAGGACAGATAAGTGTGGATATGACAACTGCTTCAGGCTGTCAGTCTACTTTCATGTATAATATAGATAAGTCAGATGTTTCTATAGAGCTTGAGAACATCCAAGTAGAGGGCTTCTGCTCGGGTGCTGATCTTGATCTCATTGCACCAGGAGGATATGACTCTTATACATGGGATAACGGTACTACGGGTCCAGTTAATACAATAATATCAACTCATAATAACCAGTCTTATGTAGATATGGTAGATAATGAAGGGTGCCTTACACGCAGATATATGACTGTAATTATTACGTCAGCGGTGACGGCACAGATGTCTTATAGTAATCCTACAGACTGCAGTCAGTTAGGTTCTGTAAGTCTATCTCTTGAGAATGTTACTGTAACTGACTTACCTCTCGCAGCCACTGTCTATGGGGAGAATAACTTCAGTCAGCAGTTTATACTTGATAGTATCACTAATGAGCTACCATTACCTGCTGGGGCATATAATGTTATAGATATCCAAACTTTAGATGGTTGTAATTTTTCATTAGATGGATTCTTCATTGATTATTATTATGGATTAGAGGAAGAGACTAACATGCCAGAAGTTACAATCTGTAGCGGTGACGAATTAGTATTAGAAGTAGTAGGAAATTATAATACAGCCATCTGGAGTGATGCAAGTACTGGTGGATCTATAACTATATCGCCATCTGAGACAAGTCTATATTCTGTAGATCTGTATCTATCTACAGGATGCAGTCAGAGATTCTACTATCCAGTTACAGTGTTAGATTCTCCAGAAGCAGAAGTGACTGTCATGGACAGTGAAGGATCAGTAGATGGATCTGTTGCGATTAAGCTAACTCAGTATCATGCTGACATGTTTCCTATCTCGGTCACTGCCGTAGGACTTACAGGACAAGACACAGAAATAGGCGTTATGTTTTCGGACTCTATAAATATCCAATTAGAAGAAGGAGAATATAATAACTTAATGCTAGTCCCTGCTGATTATTGTAGCTTAGAATTAGGAGATTTTGAGATTGAGTACATCCCTACATATACTACAATTGATATGGGTATCGCCGAAGTATGTACAGGTTCTATGATGCAATTGTCAGCACCTTATACAGAAGGAGCGACATATCTATGGAATGATGGCACAGCATCTATGAGTAATAGTATCTTAATATCAGGATCTATTTCTATAAGTGTAGAATCTACTGATAATCAAGGTAATGTAATAAATTATGTCTATTCGGTACTAACTACAGAATCTACTATGGCTACATTATATGTCAATAATAGAGTCTCTAATGTGTTAGGTTCTATAGATATTGAGATAGATAATCCATCACCTGATATGTTTCCTATAGAGGTCTATGCTACAGATGTTGTATCAGGTGTAGCTCTAAGTATAGCTACGATGACTAGCTCAACGATGAATATACAGCTATCAGATAATAGTTACGAGAACCTTCAGTTGGTTAATGCATCCAGTTGTGTGACATCACTTGGAGATTTTGAGATAACATATCAGCCCAATAATGCTGAGAGGAGAGTAGAAGGTAAAGTATGGTTAGATGTTCTTTCTGAAGCAGGTATACTTGAGAATGAAGAACCTGGCTTAGAAGGTATTGTTGTCAGAGCTATTAACACAGAAGGTGATATAAAAGCAGAAGTTGTCACTGATGCAGAAGGTTCTTATGTCATGAATGTGGATAAAGAAGATGTCTACATAGAGTTTCATTCTACTTATAATCTTGCAGTAACGATACCTGATCAAGGTGGTGATAACTCAATAGGAAGCGACGTAGATGGAAGTAATGGTCCTGGTACTACAGATATTATCTCAGTGGACGGAAATGTTAATATCAATGCAGGATTTGTACATGGCGTATTGTCTATAGACTGGAATGATATCTCAGTAGTCCGTCAGAATGATGATCACCTTCTCACATGGAATGTCACTGGAGAGGAGAGCCTCAGTCATTATGAGATTGAGAGATCTATAGGTGGCTTGACTGATTTTAACTTACTTGGCGATGTGGGCTTATCGGATAATGACCAATCACAAAAAACTTATGACTTTGTAGATGATTCTGTCGATCAACAAGAGATATATTATTATAGAGTAAAGCAAGTAGATATGGACGGGGTATACAGCTATTCTAAGATAGTGTCTATACAAGCTGATAATGATAGAGAAAATTCAGTTGATATAGGCTTAGATATCTATCCCATCCCAGCACATGATGATCTCAATATCGAGATCAAAAGTAAAGTAAGTGCAGAAGAGATAATTGTTGATGTATATACTCTGACAGGAACATTAGTAAAAACACAATCAATAAAGACACTCAGAGATATTCAGAATCAAAAACTTGAACTCAATATCAGTGAATTAGAGACAGGACTATACATATTAAACTTAACAATAGATAAGCAACTGATTTCAAGTAAGATAGTAGTTGAATAAGATAACTTTTATCTCATAGAATTATAGAATGCCGCATTGATATCCTTTGCGGCATTTTTATATAAAAGTTTTAACATCAGAGATTAACATATTACAATTAATTTTAATATGTTTGTTGTCTATTCGTGATTTCCCTGTCTCTAATAGTCGCAATCTATATATTTAATTATACTCTAATTCCCAAGATCAGTAGTACTTTTTAAATATTCTAAAAATTGATTTGATGAAAGTTATCGCAGCTTTTGTATGCCCATTCCTGAATTCTTTTCAGAAATACCATTTATCACTTTCCAGATGTATAGCTAATAATAGTAGGCGATTTGTCTATCTATCGTTGTTAGTGACGATGTTAAGTAGTATGGATTCTGTTGCTCAGTATACGATTCTGTATAGCGATGCATCTGCTAACCCACTGACGACAGATGATGTAAGCGTATGCCAGTCTGAGCAGTTTCTTAATACAGCCAGAATAGTAGTCAGTAATAATGCTGCAGATAATGCGACTGTCACATTAAACTTAGCTCCTGGGATGGAGTATGTACCTGGTTGTATTGAAGTCATTACTACTAATGCAGGTATAACAATAAGTGATTTTGATATTTCAGATCTCGCTAACCCTATATTTACAATAACACCAGCTGACCTTAATGCTGGTGATCAATTTACCATCCAATGGTGTAAAGTCGCTGATTGTACTGCTACGGTTCATCAGATGGGAGGAGGTACCTTCAAGGATAATATAGAAGTATGTGGCGATGCAGGATGCAACATAGAAGATGATCCCAGTCTTAATAGTTATGATCTACTAACTCCCTCTGTCAGTATGAGCAGTAGTGGTCCTATAACTGCTGCGATAGGAACTAATGTGTGTAGAGACGTAACGTTGACTAATGGTGGTCAGGGATATTTAGATTCTTTAAAGTTCTATATACTTGATGGATCTGGGACTTCCACGACATCACTTATGACAGCGGGAGGAACAACCCTCACACCAGTTATCAATGGTGATACCTTGTGTTATTGGTTAGATAGTGCCATATTTCCAGAAGTCGGTAATGGTGATGCTTTCTTAGATAATGGCGAGCAAATAATGCTTACAAGATGTTATGATGTAACAGGTTGTGATAATGCATCCTTTTATGGAGCATATTGGGGCTGTCCTGGTAGATGTATGTCTACTGCTGAGATTATGCAACAGACTAACTTACCTAACCTTATACCTAACGTCAGTTTTGGTTTTGAAACTGGTGTAAATAAAGATTATTGTTACAAAGGCCAAAGTGCCATGGTAGGAGGTACTGCTGTTATACAAAGGTTTGAGATGTGTAATACGGGTAACGGAACTGCAACTAACCTTTCTTTCGAATTATATAATAGTACACCAGGTAGCGGAACTGGCCAGAACTACTTTTCATTAGAGCCAGGGCAAGTGTTTGATAATGCGGGTAATCCTATAGGTACAACATCAGCTCAGACGTCATTAGATACTGAAACTTATTTTCAGGCAGATTGCAGTCAAGTAACTGGTAATCAAGCTGTAAGATATGAGTTAGATGGCTATACAATTCTTCCTGGAGAATGCTTGTACATAGATGTGCCAACTTATGCTAATAATTTAACACAAGAATGTGATGCTGAATGTAATCCTGCTATTGCATGGTATTTCTTTAATAGAAGTTATGCTTATCAAGATATCTGTGAGCAAAGCAATTATGGTCAATCACGTCAAGGCATTGCTTATGGTGGTAGACAATTATATAGGTATGATATAGAAATGCCTACAGATTTTAATGATTGTGATGAATTTAATATGGATGTACTGTATTCTAACTTCTTTAACGATACTAAAGAGAATGGGGTAGGTACGACTGAACTAAAAATAGATATAACTGATACTGGACTGCTTTATAATGGTACAGGAATAGAGACTTTTAAGGGCATCGATGTTGTGGTAACCCAAGTGGGGGATACCATATGTGTGTCCTATCCACCTGATGGTATTCCTATAGGTCCAGGAACATTCGAATTACCTCTAAAGGCGACTTGCTCAGCAGGGGCAGGGACTAAGTCAGTAAGATTATGGCACGAGGGACAATATGATGATTCATGTCCAGGAAGTACTTATCACTTGGCTTGTCTTAATAGGACTTTTGTAATGCACTGTCCTGATCCATGTCCAGAAGGAGGAGCAACACCTCAAAGTTTTAAGTTTGAAAGAGTGAGTCTTGGATTGACGGATGCTAACAATAATGGTATCCCAGATGATAATACCACGGCAGATCCAGCTGATGTAAAATTACATAGAGCCTCTAATTGTGATACGATAAAAGGTACATGGGAGATATACGTATATCCTAATACCGTAGGACCTAATGCGGGCACACCATTTAATCATTTGTAT
The DNA here is from genome assembly GCA_938002705.1 of uncultured Saprospiraceae bacterium. Classification (GTDB taxonomy): domain Bacteria; phylum Bacteroidota; class Bacteroidia; order Chitinophagales; family Saprospiraceae; genus RFSX01. The sequence goes on from CALLAG010000031.1 coordinate 25,414, forward strand.
ATAGAATTTGACCTTAATGATCGGAATTTAAATTGTACATATTATTCTACTGATAATTTATTCGAGCCCATACCTGATGCGGAAGCGGTGATATATCCTGCTGGTGGTGGAGCACCTTTTAATTGTACAGTATCGCCTACAGTTTCTGGTGACATTGCTACCTATGATTTGACCCCATGTAAGAGTAATTGGGAGGATGGAGACTCTATTGTTTTCTGCGCATTATATCAAGTGACTACCGGATTTACAGCTAGTGGATTTAATTCTTATGTGACAAGCAATGAAGTGTATACAAGTTATATTCCTAATCCTACTGGGATTAACCCAAGTCCAGAAAACAAATATACCTGTGATAAATTCAATGATTACTTAAATGTATATCAGCATTACTTCTCACCTTTTACACCTACTCCACAGAATCTAAATGGTTGTAGTGGTACTATAGCACATTACACAAGGTATTATATAAATGCACAGACAGGTGATGTCTGGTACCCTAATGAATATAGACCTTTCACATACCCTGATAAATATTACATAGAAATAGATGATGCATTCCAGTACAGGCCAGGAAGTGTCAGGTTCGGATCATATACAGTACCAGATGCTGACGTATCTCAATCAGACGGTGTCTTAACTATATGTAATCTGAGGCAATTTTTCTCCAGTAATGGAGGCCCTATACAAGATCCAGATGAAACATGGTCCTATGGAATATTTTTCAATGTAGATCCTACATGTGAAGCTGAAGCAGGTATTTACAGTATAAGACACAGTACTGAAGTTATAGGTAACGGTTGCCATTCTCCTAGTTCTAATTATGTAGCAGTTAGAAATTGTGGTAATACGGAAGGGAATTCTGGAATAGCACAATTATTCTATGATGGACCACAACCTTTCTTAGAAGGTGGAGGCGTGGTACAGACATCCACAGCACAAGGCTGCTGGGAGGTTATACTTAATAATGGAAGTAATAATATAGATGCCTCTAATACGTGGTTTTATTTAGATGGTGGAGCGGGACAGACTTTAGAAGATGATATGGGTAATCTAATTACGCCTGACGCTAATGGTTTTTATCAGCTTGGTGATAACGTAGCAGGAAATTCAGATACCTATACAGTATGTGCACTGACATCAGAATGTGATTCTACTATAGTTAATGTACTATCAGGATGGCATTGTTCTGAATATCCTGTTGATAACTCTATCTTAGCATGCGCAGATACAGTTAGATTAGTGGCCCTTCCACTTATGTCTGAGGTTCAGTTAGGATTTGAATCACAGCCAGTGGTGCCTATGGAATTATGTGAGACACAGTCATTTGAACTAAAAATGACAAGTGCTCAAGCAGCATTCCTGGATGATCCAAGACTAAGTATTCTTATACCTAACGGTGTCTCATTATCTAATTTAATGGTCGAGTATCCTTGTGGTAGTGGAAATATAGAGGCTGCTTCATTCACAAATAATGGTAATTTATTCTTAATAGATATAGAGGCTCATTCTGCTATGGCAGCAGATGGTATGCCAGGTACGATTGATGCATTAGCGCCTACTGATAGAGAAGCTTGTATTACTTTTGATATGGATACAGATTGTGATTTTGTATCATCTTCAGGATTGATATTCCAGGCATTCGGTAAGAGGCCATGTGGAGATCCAGCTATCAATAATGGTGTAAGAGTGAGATCATCAGATCTACAAGTAGACGGTGTCGTACAGCCTCATGGAGCATCAGTTTCTGTTACAGCACAGTTAGATGAATTAAGAGGATGTACAGCAGGTAATAATATTGTAGAAGTCAATGTCGATTTCGTAAGTCTTGGGTCTAATATGACATCACCTAATGATAAAGTAGAGATGACTTTGGATCCGGGAGTTATATATGTCCCTAACTCTTTGGTATGTTGTTCTGCTGATCCTAATAACTGTTTTACATTCGATAGCAGTGTGACAGATGCTAATGGATTTACGACTGTTATATGGAATTTTCCAAGTAACCCGATTGACATTACAGATCCTGTAAATCTATGTCACACTTTTGAAGTTGTCAATGCTCAAGAGAATTTATGTGATGAACTAAAAGCAATAAATATAAAAGTAAATGCAAGTGCTGGTGATATCGTCTGTACATCTGAAAATGGAGGTTTCTGTGAAAATGTCCAGACACTAACAGGAAGAACAACGGTTCTATTTACAACAGAAAAAATAGAATTATCAGTTAATGGAAGTCCTACTTTTGAATGTAATCCATCAGGAGGACTTTCGTATGATCTACCTATCGCTATAGATAGTATGGATCTCGAAGCAGGAGAAATATTAGTAGTAGATATATACTGTACGACAGCTTCAGGAACACAAGGTGCTTTCGTTCAGTCAGAGGTCATTACTGGTCCTGTCACGGCAGGAACGACGGTTAATATTAGTGGTGTAGTCGCAGCGGGTGTATGTAATCCGGACTTTGGCATTATGGCTAATATCGGTACTACCAATAATGATAATCTTGATCAATGTATCTGTGGAGATTTAACTATACCTTCTGGTCCATTAACATGTCCGGCAGTGATTACTCACGCTAAAGAATTTACAAGTATAACACAGACTGGTGAAGGGATGTGGGATGTTAAATGGACGATCACAGTAGATAACACAGGATTAGGAGATGGTCTCTATAACTTAAATGATATACCAGCTTTCGATGATGATATCACGATATGTGATATAAGTTATTCTACGACAGATGCTCCGGGTAACTTAGGTAATCCAGGTCCACTCATGATGAGTAATGATGGTGTAATAGAATTAGCGATAGATCAGCCTATAATTGCAGGCGCAACTCATACTTACTGTATGATTATATGCGTGCAAGCAGACCCGTCTGCTGATCCAGTAATAGGTGATGGCTTATATACTTCCTGTGAGTCAGCTACTAACGGTAATCCAGCGCCAGGTGAGGGCCTATACAACATGTCAGAATTAGATACTAATGATGACGGTGTAGCAGAAGAGACAGACGAAGTATGTACGGACCTGCCTTGTCAGTTAGAAATAACATCAGTGATACCTACACCATGTAAGGCAGCGACGAGTACTTATGATCTTGCAATTACTGTAAGTTATTTCTCAGAGCCTGCATGCTTAATAAATGTTATGGGTCAGACATTTCCAGTGGATGGAAGTGGAACTCAAACTTTTACATTAAATGATTTAGTAGCGGATGGTACAATGGGTGTCACGATCTCAGCATTCTTTACTTGCGAAGCAACTTGTTTTGATCAAGCCATGTATAACGAACCAGCTGCTTGTTCTGAGCTTGCATGTTCCACTACCAAGACAGATGTGGATTGTAATGGAGACGCTAATGGTACGGCATCAGTAACTGTATCTGGAGGAAATGCACCATATACTTACAGTTGGTCTTCAGTACCTGCACAGACAACTCAGACAGCCACTGGCTTATCAGCTGGAACATATACAGTAGTCATAACTGATGCTAATAATCAGACGACTAATTGCTCTGCTAATATTAATGAGCCTACTGCAGTAATATGCAGCGTGGTCAAGGGTAATGATATAACTTGTAATGGAGATGATGATGGTCGTGCTATCTCTATGGCATCAGGTGGGATAAGCCCTTACACTTATGCTTGGAGTAATGGTGAGGCGACATCTACAGCAATAGCGTTAGTAGGTGGTACGAACTCAGTGACAGTAACTGACGCTAATGGTTGTACTCAAGAATGTACGATTGATATTGTCGATCCTGCTCCAGTAAGTTGTACAATTTCTAATTTTACTAATCCGCTATGTGCTGGAGAACCAAGTGGTACTATAACAGTAACAGGAACAGGAGGTACTGGTGCATTAGAGTATAGTCTTGATGGTGGCGCTTATCAGCCAGGCAGTACTTTCTCAGCTGTTACTGCAGGTCCTCATGTTATAAGCATAAGAGACGCTAATGGATGCTTGAGCTCATGTAATCAGACATTAACAGATCCTCCATTATTAAGCTGTTCTACCGTGTTAGATGATCAAGCTTCTTGTGGTATGAATGATGGAGCTGGGACGGTAACTGCATCAGGAGGTTCGCCTACATATACTTATGCTTGGGATAATGGAGAAACTACTGCTACAGCAACAAGCCTCGGAGCAGGTATGCATTCAGTAACTGTTACTGATGCTAATAATTGTACAGCAGTATGTGATCTTACGGTTACTTCTACTACTGGATTGTCATGTGATATAACAGCACAGA
>CALLAG010000032.1 GCA_938002705.1 uncultured Saprospiraceae bacterium
TCTCCCACAAGCATAGGTAGGAAAGTATCACAATCTATATTCTTGCCTCTCGCAGATTTTCATCCAGAAACATTAGACCTACACCCGATACTTATCAAGAAAATACCTACCGGATACGAACATGTACTTGATGATGGAAGAAAGACGATCGCTTACGACATAGAATTTAAAGCAGATGCTCAGTGGTCTGATGGTCATCCCGTCACTGCCGCAGATTATATTTTTACTATTAATATGGTCAATCACCCTTTATCAAAAGCGATACGATGGCAACAAGCTATGGCGAATATCTATGATATTAAAGTTGATGAAAGCAATAGTAGAAAATTTACGACCTATTGTAATCCAGACTACATGCTAAGTCTGGAAATAGCTATTACAGGTGCAATAATGCCTAAGCATATCTACGATAGTGAGTCCATATTAGACGTAGCAGATACGACCCAGACGGCTCTTATGGATAGAATATCTGCATCTGCTAATGAAAGAAAAGAAATCGTACAAGTAGGACCATATTATATAAGTGATGAAGTTACCGATGAGTACATTATACTCACTAAGAAAACTGATTACTGGGGAGCTAACTACCCTGACAACCCATTCCTACAAGCTAACCCAGAAAAAATAATATTAAAAGTTGTCCCTGACGAACTAACGGCAGTCACAATGGCAAAGGATGGACAACTTGATATTGTACAACTACAATCCTCAGAGACATTCCTTGAGCTAAGAGATAATGACCAGGACAAATTTACCTTTCATACGCCTCAGCTCATGTTCTTCTACTTTATCGCAATGAACAACACTTCTCCTAAGTTGAATGACAAAAATGTCAGAAGAGCTATGGCACACCTCATGGATGTAGACGACATTATGGAAACCTTAGATATGGGCTTCGGTGCTAGAAACTCTGGACCATTTCATCCAACTAAGTCTTATTATAATAAAAGACTCCAGCCTATAAAGATCAATGTAGAAAAAGCTAAGTCACTATTAGATAAAGCTGGCTGGATAGATTCTGATGGTGACAAAATAAGAGACAAAATAATCAATGGTAAGAAAACCAAACTCAGCATAGATTTCTATATAACTGGAAGTCCTCTGAGTACTAACATAGCCCTGTTGTTCCAAGAAAGTGCTATCAAAGCTGGAGTCGATATCAATGTAATCAGTAAAAAAATAAATCTTATAAGGAAAGAAAATCTGAGTACTTTAAAATATGACATGTTTGCCTCTGCAAAACAACTTGATGCTTCTGATGATGATCCATACTCAGCTTGGCATTCTGATAATGCATCTCCCGGTGGCACAAATATGACTGCTTACAGCAATCCTAAAAGTGATAATCTAATAGAAAAAATAAGAAACACCAGAGATTCTGAGTCAAGGCATAGTAACTACCTTAAACTTCAAGAAGTAATGTACGAAGATCAACCTGCAATATTCTTATACAGTCCTCTGATGAAATTCATCATCAATAACAAAATAGCTGCTACGACTACAAGTAAAAGACCAGGATATCTTCCTAATACATTCAAAGTCAAGAAAGCGAAATAGTTAATACTAAAAGAAAGTTAATACAAGAGTATATTATTGAAACGTTATGTAATCAAAAGGCTATTAATTATAGTTCCTACACTCTGGGTCATAAGTCTTATTGCATTTACGCTAAGTAAGTTTGTACCCCAAGATCCCGTCTCTATTCTTCTTGATAAAAGAGGGGCTCAGGGCAATTCAGACATTGCCTACTCTAACTTATATAAAGAATTAGGATTAGATAAGCCAAATTTTTACTTCTCTGTAGTACCTAATTATTATCCAGATAATATTAATTCTATATCACAGCCTGTAACAAAATCAGAAGTGATAGAAGCACTCAAGTCAGGCTACCACTATAGTGACATCAGCAATACCATACAGCAAGCGTCCTACATCAAGTACAAACTAACTGAGCAACTCAGCCAGAATGGTAGCGTAAAGAACCAAGGACTGATGATTCCCAAGCTGGTATGGCATGGTAATGATAATCAGTATCATCATTGGGTAAGTTCTTTCTTCGATGGTAAGTCATTAATAGACTCCAAGTCAGCATTGGGCAAAGTAGCCAAGGGGTTACAGTGGACATTAAGTATTACTCTTATAGACTTGATACTGAGTATATTTATAGGAATTATAATAGGCAAGTATCTTGTTATGAATTATAAAAAGAGGCGTACACGATGGTTAAGTCAGGTCTTATATGTCATCTATTCTATACCCTTATTCTGGATGGCTACGATGGCTGTTATATATCTCACCACTGACGACTACGGCTCACTGACTAATATTTTCCCATCAGTAGGTATGGATATATATCCGGGCAAATCTACTTTTTATCAGATTACTCACAATGCCCATAGACTCATCTTGCCTATCAGCTGCTTGACTATACACTCATTAGCATATACGACAAGATTTATGAGAAGAAGTATTATGGATGAGTTACAGAAGCCGTACATCAGCACTGCCTACTCCAAAGGTCTAAGTCGTAATCAAGTTATTAATAAGCATGCTTTTAGAAATGCTCTCATTCCTATGATTACAATATTTGTAGCTGCTGCTGCACATGCATTTGCTGGATCAGTGCTCATAGAAGTCATCTTTAATATTCCTGGTATAGGAAGGCTTCTCTATAGTGCTATAGGACAAGCAGACTGGAATGTCGTCTTCTGCATCGTTATGGTTATAGCCTGCGTGACTACGATTATATATCTTATAGGTGATATACTATATGCTATTGCTCAACCTAAACTACGTTACGATGCGTAAGTTAGGATTACATAATTGGGGAATTGAGAAAAGGCATTCGCGTGCCTTATTGATCTTTATGGCCATAGCCATATTACACCCATTTATAGCTAATGATAAATATATCATCGGCTCCTCAGATAAGGGCATTGGTCTTTTTGTTACTGTAGATGATGATAATAGTGGTATAAAGACAATCATCCCCTATTCAGAAAAATCCATTGATAAAAAAAATCGTAACGTCGGCCCTTTTGATGCCCAAGAAGTCAGCTCGTTATATTATAGACATTGGCTAGGTACAGATGTCATCGGTAGAGATGTACTGGCTGGATTAATATATGGAACTGCTGTTGCCTTTAAGGTAGGATTATTGACTACTTTGATTGCTTTGATTATTGGAATCATTTTGGGTTTTCTCAGTGGTTATATTGGCGATTATAATTGCAAGATATCTTTACAAGCATTGCTTCCATTTTTGATATTATGTTTTTTGTCTGCTTTCTATATCTATTATGGCGCCGAATCTTGGAGGTGGTTATTTGTATTAATTCCTATCGGGTACCTAGTCGTCTACTTTAGATTTATTAACTACAGAGTACATCAAGGAATTTCTATTCCCTTTGATATTATTATACTGAGATTCATAGAAGTCATAAGATCGATACCGGGTGTGTTTTTGCTTTTGGTTTTACTGGCTCTATTCTCGAGTCCGAGCATATGGAATGTTGTTATAGTCATTGGATTTCTGAGATGGCCGACAGTCGCTCGTCACTTCCGTGCAGAGATATTAAAAGTCAGAGATGAAGATTTCATTACATCTGCTAGAATTAGCGGACTATCACATTATACGATACTCAAGAATTATATCCTACCTCTGACGATATCTCCTGTCATTATCGTAAGTGCTTTTGGGTTTGCGACCGCAATACTTTTAGAGTCGACATTATCTTTTCTAGGTATCGGTATACCCTTAGATCAGGTAAGTTGGGGAAGTATGCTAAAGGATGCTCGACTACATATATCGTCGTGGTGGTTAGCCTTATTTCCAGGATTGATGATTTATTTTGTCATCCTTTTATTTAATAACATAGGAGATAGTCTGACTAATCATATACAGAAGATAGAAGATTACAATTAATCCTTATTACACCTTACACTGACTAAGCTTACTTTTGACAGCTACTTATACAAATTAACCTATAAAATTACGGTAATTCGCATTATAATTTATTCCATATCTGCGTTAGAAAGCCTCGCCATAGCTAAGGCTATGTCTACGCCTGCCTGCCAGTAGGCAGGTTTTCTGTCTTAATCTGAAATAAATTATATGAGCGATCTTATCCGCCATT
>CALLAG010000033.1 GCA_938002705.1 uncultured Saprospiraceae bacterium
TTCCCTAAATATTGTACGGGGGGGATATATAGATAGTACAGCTCTAAAAACTGACAAATGGGAATGGCATAAAAAATTAGGAGTATATGTGATCCTTTCTAAATTGAAATGTAGTAGTTAGTCTTAATTTATATCATTAGATAATAAGTTAGCTGAATCTTTCCTATCTAGATAGAGTACTAATTGACCTAAATAGAGTGGACTATTATGGAACTCAAAATACAAAACCTCTTTAATCATTGATTTTAAAGAGGTTTCTTTTGATTCCGATAGTATCATGACGCTTTCATCGGATAAGTCATTACCACTTATAATATTTTTTTTTGATGTCAGGTAAGGCTGAATATGCTAACCATTTAGATTGCCTTAATGTAGGGCTACGATCAATTAATCACACAGACAATATTACATACTGAAGAAGTAAGGGGGGGTGCTTTATTTTAAGGACAGATTTACTTGAAAAAAAAGAAATGAAAAATATATATGGGGTGGGTGAAAGTTATTATCTTTAAAAAGTAGACAAATAGTAGACAGGAAAAACAAAACCCCCTTAAACATTAAGCTTAAGGAGGTTTCTTAGTGAACCCATCAGGATTCGAACCTGAGGCCTGCTCATTAGAAGTGAGCTGCTCTATCCAGCTGAGCTATGGGTCCATTAATTTAATGGAGTGCAAATATACTATCTCCGACAATAATTTGTAAGATTATTTTCACTTTTTAGCAAATCAGAGGATCAATCATAACTAACTGATAATCAGTCACTATACTGTGCAATGTCTGTTTTATAGCAAAATTGGAAATTATTAAATGTAGACATAGCCATATTTCAACAGTAATATTTCTCCAGTAAAAGCATAGTCGGATAGAATACAATACTTCTAAAACGCTTTATATTACAAGCAAAATCATTACAAAATCCATTCTATGACAAAGATGACCTTGGTTCTATCCTACCTACTATATGTAACAATATCTCTGCATGCACAACCTGAGAGCTATTATAGAGATCTGCTCGCTACAGAGCTAAGGGGCACTACAGAGCATAAGGTAGAAGGAGGAAGAGTAGATATCATCACAGACCTATACGCTATAGAAGTCAAGCGGGCTTCGGACTGGAAGCATAGCATAGGGCAAGCATTATGGTATGGACTACAGACTAATAAAACGCCTGGCATTATTCTGATTATGAAAACTCAGGATGATCGAAAGTACGGTATAAGATTACAATCCTCCCTTGATTATGCAGGTCTTAGTAATGTGAAAGTATGGTTCTATCCAGAAGATTTTGGAGCTAGTCTTAGTAAGGTGAACTCTATAGAACAAAGCTATAAACAAAAGAATAATCTTACCCGATCACGTAATGGTGGTTGCACTTATTGGGTGAATACGGGCAGCAAGAAAAAAACAAGGCATAACCAATCTTGCAGATGGTATAATAACACTAAGAAGGGTCGATGTGCTGATACTAAAGAAGGGAGTGCATGTGGCCAATGTGGCGGATAATCAGATAGTCTTCATTCCGGTTATTGAAACTTAGAATACTACGAATAAAAAAGCACGCTAAGGATCTTATCTCGTAGCGTGCTTTCTTTTTATTGCAATTCTTATTATATCTCTTTATTGTTTCTCTCCAGATATCCCGCAAGCATCCATTATCGTTAACGGCATACCATAGATTTCTACTATCACATCTAAATTTAATGTTGCTGTTAAGGATTGATCACCATTAGTCATCATAGCCACGCCTACAGCAGTTACATCTCCGGGTAATTCTCCTGAAAGAATAGGAATTGGGACATTAGTTAATTCTTGCATCAGTATAAGTTCATTACCTTCTACCGTTCCAGCAATAGCTAAAGGAAAACCATCAACGATTAACTCGAGAATTATATCACTTTTAATATCGGAATCAAGCCCTTCTATTATTGTAAATTGTATAGAATCATTAGACAAAGCCTCTAATGAACCTGGACAGGTAAAAACTCCTAAGAAGGTCCCAAGAAACTTATCTCGAGCATAGACACAATCACCTGACACAGTTGCATTTACATCATAGTTCTCTCCTTCTGGATCAGTACAACCCGTCACCTCATCTCCACATGAGCCACATAATAAAACAACGATAGTAGAAAAAAGTAATATTTGAATAATGCTTTTAAAATTCATAGCCATATACATTTTGATATAAAATCAATATTACTTAGAAATATCAATATTCTGCTCATAAACAATAGTTAAATAAGGCAGTTATAGGGATATAATACTATTTGAAGAAGCAATCTTAGTAATGAGGGTCTAATAATCTCGACTATTTCGATTATGCTGCTAATTTTGCAACTTAACCATCCATAATAATGAAGGCAGAGGATATCCAATTTAATACAATAGAAGAAGCTGTTGCTGATATAAAAGCAGGTAAGGTCATTATAGTCGTAGATGACGAAGATAGAGAGAATGAAGGTGACTTTATATGTGCTGCTGAGAAGGTGACACCTGAGATCGTTAACTTCATGGCGACTCACGGTAGAGGTCTTATATGTACTCCAGTAACTCAAGCAAGAGCCGCAGAGTTAGCCTTATCTAAGATGGTAAGTAGTAATACAGCATTACATGAGACAGCATTTACAGTATCTATAGACCTTATCGGTCAAGGTTGCTCTACAGGTATCTCAGCTTACGACAGATCCACAGGCATCAAGGCTATAGTCAATAACGAGACCAAAGCAAGCGATTACGCAAGACCAGGTCATATATTTCCACTTATAGCAGAAGACGGTGGTGTCCTTAAGAGAACGGGGCATACTGAAGCAGCGATAGATCTAGCGACTATGGCTGGACTCTACCCTGCAGGGACACTCGTAGAAATCCTCAATGAAGATGGAACAATGGCAAGATTGCCGCAGCTGACAGTATTGGCCAAAAAATTCGGTCTCAAGCTTATCTCTATTAAGGACTTAGTGGCTTTCAGAATGAAAACTGAAAGATTGGTAGAAGAAAAAGTGAGAGTAGAATTCGAAAATGACTACGGGAAGTTTGATATAATAGCATTCAAAGAAATCATATCTAATCAGACCCACCTCGCTATAACTAAAGGAGAATGGACTAAAGATGAGCCAGTTCTCACGCGTGTACATTCATCTACTAATACAGGTGACATCCTGGGATCTCTCTTATTAGGATACGGAAAAATACTGCATGAAACACTTGAGAAAATATCCAAGGAAGGCAAAGGCATATTACTATACTTAAGAAATACAGAAGATGATCATTCTCTTATGAGCACCTTAGAAGCCCTCAAGGAACAACAAGCTAATGGAGAAGCAATTAACCCTAATAGTATTAACTTACTCACGCAACAACATAGAGACCTGGGGATAGGAGCACAGATACTCAGCGAATTAGGCGTAGGAAAGATCCGATTACTCACTAATCATCCGAGAAAAAGAGTAGGCCTTATAGGCTATGGACTAGAGATAGTAGAGAATGTGCCTATCTAATACCACTTAAATAACAGCTTATGCCTAATCCAGATATTATCGCCCAAGCCATGTATGCCAAAGACAGCTACAGCCAGTGGTTAGGTATCAATATTCTGGAAACTAAGAAAGGATACTGTCGAGCAGAAATGACTGTCCGAGAAGAAATGACCAATGGATTTAAGATAGCTCATGGAGGCATTACTTATAGCTTAGCGGATAGTGCACTTGCATTTGCTTCCAATGCTGAAGGGCGACTCGCTGTATCTATAGAGACCAGTATATCACATACTCAAGCGGTCCATATAGCTGATGTTATTACTGCTGAGGCTACAGTTATGAATAGCTCACCTAAGCTTGCCATTTATGATGTAAAAATCACTAATCAGAATAATGAAGTAGTCGCATTATTCAAAGGAACAGTCTATCGTAAATCTGATGATTGGGATACAATAATTAAAAACGACATTAATCTATAGCTATGAATAAACTTATCTATTGTCTCATAATACTTAGCATGGCAGGCATGCTGAATGCTCAAAAATATCCGATCCCTACTCTCGACTGGGATGCACTATCAGAGACTAAGCCATGGGAGAAGACTGAAGACTGGTCCGTTATACCTAAGAAGGTTACACCAGGTGATCATACTCATATGCCATCATCAGATGCTATTATACTATTCGATGGTAGCAATCTGGATCAGTGGCAGAAACCAACTTACGGCATCCCTGCTGACTACGCTGGCACTAAAGCTACAGTGATGAATGCCACTTACGAAAAACATGCTGGGTCACCTCCAGAATGGATCATCAAAGATGGAGTCATAGAAGTCAAACCCGGCGGCGGTAATCTACAGACTAAGCAATCATTCGGTGATGTGCAGCTACATATAGAATGGCTATCACCCGTAGATAAAGAGAAAAAAGGCCAGATGTATAGTAACAGTGGTGTCTTCTTTATGGGCATCTATGAGTTACAAGTATTAAACTCTTACGAAAACGAAACCTACTCTAATGGCCAAGCAGGAGCTGTCTATAAGCAGTCACCACCATTGGTTAATGCTTCCAGACCTCCAGGACAGTGGCAAGCATATGACATCATATTCAATGCGCCAAAATTCGATACTGAAGGTAATTGTATACAGAAAGCCCGTATTACCGCCTTTCATAATGGTATTCTTATACAAAACAACTATGAACTTGATGGGCCGACATTTTATATTGGAGAAGCTGAGTACTTTGCACACGAAGCCAAGATGCCACTGCTCCTTCAGGATCATGGTGACAAGGTGAAATTTAGAAATATTTGGATCAGAGAATTATAACAAGATGAAAAAACACTTACTACATGCTTTACTTTTCTTATTAAGTATAAATATCTACGGACAGTCTACTATAGAAGGTAGCTTCATGGTAGATAATACTGAGAAGTCTTACGCATTATACATACCTCAAGATTATGACCCTACCATAGCTAATCCTATGATGCTGGGCTTACACCCACTTAATGTCAATAGATGGGATGCTGTATCATGGAGAGATACACTTGTACAATTTGCTGAGAGCAATAAGTTATTATTAGTATGCCCGGATGGAGGTCCTGATGGTAGAGTCGATGATCCTATAGATACCCTGTTTACCTCTATGCTCGTAGACTCTATAGCTCAATGGTATAATATAGATGAGGAAGAGAAATACATAATGGGATTCTCATGGGGTGGCAGGACGACATATACTTATGGACTGAGAAGAACACAAGATTTCAAAGGGCTATTAGCTATAGGTGCTGCTGTAGATCTATCAGTCATAGAAGATGTATTACCTATGGCTCAGGATCAAGCCATATATGTGCTTCATGGCAATCAAGACGCCGTAGGTGTGAGGTATACACCTATTGTCAATGCATTAGAGGATAACGGTGCATGTGTGGAGACACTACTTCTTACAGGAGTAGGACACACCATAGACTTTCCTGATCGCAATAACTTACTGACTGAGGCTTATAATTCATTAAGAAATTCCAACTGTGGATTAAGCTCTACATCTGACACATATAATGATAAATCAGAAATCTACATCACGCCTAATCCTAATAGTGGCAGATTCTTAGTAGAAAACTTAAATGATACGCAACTAAGCACTATAGCCATCTACAACTCCATAGGTCAAAGTATAAATTACTCGATCAGAGGTAATAGTATCGTAATAGAAGAAAATAAAAAAGGCATCTATTACTTAGCTTATATAGTCGATACCAAAAAGAAGGTAGAAAAAGTTGCAGTCTATTAATTGTGATCACTGGTAATCTCAATATAGACAGGTCATGGAAGCAAGTACTGACAACGGAATTCTCATCGCCATACTTCCAAGAACTCATTAGCCAACTTAG